>CAZRMR010000006.1:9703-14592 GCA_964601245.1 uncultured Candidatus Saccharibacteria bacterium | reverse complement strand
CTTCCAAAAGTAAACGTAAAAAAAATGATAAGTTTAGAAGAAATGATAGAAAAATTGGTCGAGAAAATAAAAAGTAGCATAAAAATGAATTTTTCGGACTTCGCCAAAATCTCAACTGATAAGAAATATTTTTCAGAAATAGACAAATCCAAAAGAATAGAAATTATAGTAAGCTTTTTAGCTATGTTAGAATTGGTAAAACGAGGCATAGTTAGAGTAAATCAAGACAATCATTTTAGAGATATAGAAATAGAAAGTGAAAACACTAGTGTTCCTAGTTACATCTAAAAACATTAAAAAAACATGAATTTGGAATCAAAAATAGAAGCAATACTTTTTTATAAAAATGAACCGATTGAAATAAAAAAAATTTCAAAATTATTGAATGTTGATGAAAAAGGTGTAAAAGAAGCAATATTAAAATTATCTCAATCTCTACAAAATAGAGGTATAACTCTTATAGAAACAGATTCTGAAATAGGACTTGCCACTGCTCCAGAATACAAAGATATTATTGAACAAATAGCAAGAGACGAAATGAGTAAAGAGATAGGCAAAGCGGGATTGGAAACATTGGCAATAATACTTTACAATGGACCTATATCTCGACGTGAGATAGATTATATAAGAGGGGTTAATTCAACCTTCATATTGAGGAATTTATCTATAAGAGGGCTTATAGAGAAAGAGCATGATTCTGGAGATATGAGAGTATATAAATATAAACCAACGATTTCTCTTCTCGCTCATTTAGGCTTAAAAAACATAAATGAATTACCCGATTTTGAAATATTAAAAGATAAAATTTCGGACGTGATAAGTACAGAAAAAGAACAAGATGTTTAATCATTTTTTAGAAAAACTAAATAAAGAAACAAGAACAAAATATTTTTTTCATACTTTGGCTATTTTAGCTTTAGTTTCTATTTTTGTTTTTATCTTTTTTTTATCTGAACAAAAAACAATAACCAACAGAATAAGACAAAATCAAATAAAAAATTCAATAGTAAATCCGTTTGAAGAAATATCTATAGACGCCAAAAGTGTAGTAGTCTGGGATATCTTGAATCAAAGAATCATATATGGTAAAAACGAAGAATTGCCGCTCCCTTTGGCATCTCTGACAAAAGTGATGACCGCTTTGACATCAAAAGAACTGTCCAGAAAAGATACAGAAATAAAAATAGCAGAAGAATATTTGAAACCGGAGGGTGATTCAAAATTTGTTTTAGAAGACAGATGGAAAATTAAAGATTTGCTTGATTTCACCTTGATTACATCTTCAAACGATGGCGCTTTAGCGCTTGCTTCTGTAATTAAAAATGATTCGGAAGACTTTGATTCGACAAGAACAAAATTTATATACGAAATGAACAAAAAAGCTGATGAGATAGGTCTATTAAATAGCAGATTTTTCAATGAACATGGTTTAGATAAAGACGCTGACAGGGGAGGAGCTTATGGAACAGCTTATGATATGGCCCTACTTTTTGAGTATGTAATAAAAAATCACCCAGATCTATTAGAAGCAACAAAATACAAAGATCTTGAAATAAAAAGTGAAGAAAAAACTTATCAAGCCCAAAATACAAATCCTTTCGTCAACCAAATTCCTAATTTGATTGCTTCTAAAACGGGTTATACCGATTTAGCTCAAGGTAATTTGGTAATTGCTTTTGACGCCGGATTAAACAGACCAATAATTGTCGCCGTCCTTGGATCTACCCAAGAAGGAAGATTTTCTGACGCTTTAAAATTAACCGAGGCTAGTTTAAAATATCTTCAACAAGAGAAATAAAAAAGCGAGATACTGATAGTAAAGTCTTGACAAACAAAGCATCTATAATCTCGCTCTTTTACAGACAAGACATACGGATCTCACCTGAGAACCTTTCCTCTAGTCTGCAAAATATTGAGGGTAAATTAGTTATGAAGCGTCACCAAGAGACAAGCCGGCGTTCTATTTTGTAATTTCTGATGAGGGAGCGAGATATCGAGCAATAAATCCTTACGGGTAATCTCCCAATAATCTCGCCTCTAGCAGACAAAGTGCCATTAATTCTCAAGAATATTTGCCAAATAGTCTGCTAATATGAAAGAACAGATGATTGCAGTGGACAACCGCCTACTATTTCTCATGAAAAGGAAGACCAGAGTCCACGTTTGCTTGCAAACCTTATGAAATCAGGGACAAATCCCTTATAGCAAGCAAAATTTTGAAGGTAAAACCATAGCGAAGTTTTCTTGAAATTAGAAAACAACTCGAACACCTTATTCGTAGCTCACACAATAGACAGACAGTTGGGGACAATTCCTATCGAAAATCTGTATTGTAGTCTATCTAATTTATGAAGATATCATACTTATCCAACCATGTCAATATCAGCAAAATCCCAAGTAAATTTGGTTAAAAAAATGAAAATAAGTTATATTAATATTAATTATGATGATAGATATTGTAAAAGTTTTTTTGCCGTCGGTGGGGGCATTCGTGCTGGGAGTTTTACTTACTCCAATTTTGACGAACTATCTTTACTCCCACAAAATGTGGAAGCATAAGGCGGGGAAGACTGCTCTCGATGGAAAAGAAGCAGTAATTTTTAACGAACTTCATAAAGAAAAAGAGGTCAACACTCCACGAATGGGCGGAGTGATTATTTGGTTTAGCGCAGGACTTATGATGTTTTTGATTTGGTCTCTTTCTCATCTGATTCCGACAGAGTCTACTATTAAACTTGACTTTCTTTCTCGAAGCCAGACATGGGTACCGCTCGCAACACTCATATTTGGAGCATTAGTTGGTTTGGTTGATGATTATTTAGAAATCATTGGTTCAAGACAAGAGAGGGGAAAGGGCGGGCTTTCTTTGAGAAAGCGTCTAACTGCTGTTTCAATTATTACTCTTCTTTGTGCTTGGTGGTTTTATGAAAAATTGGATGTAGTAAGTATTGGATTACCCTTCGGTATAAATGGAGGAGAACTTTATTTGGGACCAATTTTTATTTTATTATTTTTAGGAACCGCACTCTTTATTTACGCTGGGGGAGTAATCGATGGCATAGACGGACTTGCTGGAGGAGTATTTGCCACAATGTTTGCTTCTTATGCCGGTATTGCTTTTTATCAACAACAAATAGATTTGGCAGCATTTTGTGCCACAGTGGCAGGAGGAATTTTAGCTTTTCTTTGGTTTAATATTCCACCTGCAAGATTTTATATGTCAGAAACTGGAAGCATGGGACTCACCATAACCTTAACCGTAGTAGCTTTCATGACAGATAGATTGGGTGGGGGATATGGTTTTTTGGTCCTTCCTATAATAGCCCTCCCTCTCGTGATAACCGTCATTTCAAATATAGCGCAAGTGCTTTCTAAAAAAATAAGGGGTAAAAAGATCTTTTTAGTAGCACCTCTTCATCACCACTTTGAAGCCATTGGCTGGCCTTCTTATAAGGTGACAATGCGTTATTGGATTTTCTCTCTAGTTTGCGCACTTCTCGGTATCACTTTGGCCTTAATTGGCTAAAAAATCCATAATAGTTCTTGAATGAGATTCCGGAACCTGTGAAAAGGTAACCTGCCTGTAATGCCTTGCATTGCAAGGCGAGCGGGGGACAAGGAAATTTCTAGCAAGAAATTTCTATATTGAATGAAAGAAGCTATTCTGGATTTTTATTGTTTCGACACCAAAATTTTGTGTTAAAATAATGCTATGACAACAAAGGTTGGCAAAATAAGTAAGCCTTTTTTGATATGGAC
Source organism: uncultured Candidatus Saccharibacteria bacterium (assembly GCA_964601245.1). Taxonomy (GTDB): domain Bacteria; phylum Patescibacteriota; class Minisyncoccia; order Phycocordibacterales; family WO2-35-19; genus CAZRMR01. The sequence continues at coordinate 10,833 of CAZRMR010000006.1, read as the reverse complement.
GATAATATTGGTCATCTTTGGTTTTTTTATATTTAGCTCCGCATCACTTGGTGTATTGGCAAAAGATGAAGTCAAGTTTTCAAATGTTGCTCTTAGTCAGTTGTTTTATGGTCTTTTTCTTGGATCCATTGCGTGTGTTTTTTTAACAAGAATAGATTACCACTTGTGGAAAAAATATTCTTTTTATTTTTTCGTCGGATCAATTCTGTTAACTCTTTTGGTTTTTGTAGATGGATTAAACATAAGTCATGGGGGAGCGAAAAGATGGATTGACTTGCGTTTTATATCTTTTCAACCTTCCGAATTTTTAAAAATAGGATTTATTGTTTATTTTTCAGCTTGGCTCTCTAGCATCAAAACAAAAGTAGAAACTTTCAAATGGGGCTTGCTACCTTTCGCCATTTTTATGTCAATAATAGGTATTATATTATTGCTCCAACCAGATACAGATACTTTTGCGGTTATTTTGTTTGCTTCACTTTCCATGTACATAGCATCCGGAGCAAAATGGAAACATATAATTTCAATAATTATTGCTGGAATAGCGATAATTTCAATACTGGCTATAACAAGAGGTTATGTAATGGAAAGAATAAAATCAATGATTGATCCCAAAGCAAATAGCCAAACATCCGGCTATCAACTTCAACAATCTCTTATAGCGGTAGGATCTGGCCAATTATTTGGTAGAGGTTTTGGCCAAAGTATCCAAAAATTTGAATACTTACCAGAGCCAATAGGTGATTCTATTTTTGCTGTAGCCGGTGAAGAATTCGGATTTTTAGGAACAGTCATTATCGTCGGTCTATTTGTAATGTTTGGGATTTCTGGAATGAAAATAGCCCAAAAAGCACCAGATGATTTTGGTAGACTTCTCACCTTAGGCATTGTTATACTTATAGTATCGCAAGCGATGATAAATATCGGTGGTATGATTGGAGTCCTGCCCCTCATGGGTATACCTCTGCCTTTCATAAGTCACGGAGGAACGGCTCTTTTTATAACTTTTGTCGAAGTGGGGGTGATAATGAATATATCAAGACAAGCTAAAAAATAGATTTTAAAAATTTAACAAAAACAGAATGAAAATAATTTTTGCAGGAGGAGGAACAGGTGGGCACTTCTATCCT
>CAZRMR010000006.1:4849-9651 GCA_964601245.1 uncultured Candidatus Saccharibacteria bacterium | reverse complement strand
CACCAGAAATGTATTTTTTTTCTCCAACACCTTACAACGAAGGTCTTCTGTATGAAAACGGAATACAATATAAAAAAGTCACAGCTGGAAAAATAAGAAGATATTTTTCATTATTAAATTTTTTTGATCTTTTTAAAACAGGTTGGGGAGTTTTGATGGCACTCATCGATGTTTTTGATATATATCCAGATGTAGTATTTAGTAAGGGTGGATACGGGAGTTTTCCAACAGTTTTGGCGGCAAGAATCCTTAGAATACCAGTTTTCATACATGAATCAGATTCAGTCCCCGGTAGAGCCAATAAATGGGCGGGAAAATTTGCGGCCAGAATAGCTGTTTCTTATAAAGAGGCTTCAGCATTTTTCCCAGAACAAAAAGTGGCCTACACAGGTCAACCAATTTTAGAAGAAAAACTTACTCCGATAACAAGTAATGCTTTCGAGTTTTTTGATTTTGAGGAAAGTTTGCCAACAATTTTTGTCATTGGCGGATCTCAAGGAGCTGAAATAATAAATAATATTATACTCGACACACTTTCAGAATTAGTAAAAAATTTCCAAATAATACATCAGACTGGAGGAAAAAATATCGAAGTGGTCAAAGAATCGGCCGATGCAATTTTGCTAAACAATCCAAACAAAAATAGATACAAAGCTTTTGGTTATTTAAATAGTTTGCAGATGAGAATGGCTTCTGGGATATCATCACTTGTCATAAGCAGAGCGGGCTCTACAATATTTGAAATTTCTTCTTGGCAAAAACCTTCTATAATAATCCCCATCACCAATTCAAACGGAAATCACCAAGTAAAAAATGCCTTTGCTTATGCAAAATCTGGAGCATGCACTGTCATAGAAGAACAAAATTTGAAAGGTAATATATTTATATCTGAAATAAATAAGATAATTCAAAATGAAGAGATAAAAAAGAAAATGTCTGAATCTGCCAAAAAATTCTTCAAAAACGGGGCTTCTGAAACAATAGGGAGAGAAATATTTTCTATAGTTTTGACACACGAAAATTTGTAACAAAATTTTAAAAATAAACAGATTTTTGGTATAATGATGGAGTAATGTTTGGTTTTAATCTTTTTAAAAAAAGAGAGGTTGTTGTACGATTCCCACCTTCACCAACAGGGCCTTTTCATATAGGCAACGCGAGGACTTTTCTATTTAACTATATTTTCGCTAAACAAAATAAGGGTAAAATTGCTTTTAGATTCGAAGATACAGACAAAGAAAGATCAAAAGATGAATATGCAAAAGATATAATAGAAAATTTGAAATGGCTAAAAATAGAGCCGGACTTTGGTTATGAAATCAAACAATCAGATAGAAAGGATTTGTACAAAAAATACATATTAAAAATGATAAAAGAAGGAAAAGCCTATATATCAAAAGAAGAAGTAAAAGAAGAAGGTCAGAGAGATGAAGTAATACGATTCAAAAATCCGAATAAAAGAATAGTATTTGAAGATTTGATAAGGGGAAAAATAGAATTTGATACTACAGAACTCGGTGATTTTGTTATAGCAAAAAGTCTTATCGAACCGATTTATCACTTGGCTGTAGTCATAGACGATTTTGAAATGGGCATAACTCATATACTCCGCGGAGAAGATGGTATATCAAATACACCAAGACAAATTTTAATCCAAGAAGCAATAGGCGCAAAGAGGCCAATATATGCCCATCTACCACTAATGATAGATATTGAAAAAACCAAACTTTCTAAAAGAAAGCATGGAGAAAAAGTTTCTATGACATATTACAGAAAGGCTGGGTATCTTCCGGAAGCTATGATAAACTTTTTGGCTTTGGTCGGTTGGAATCCTGGCACAAATGAAGAATTTTGGGATTTAAAAAAATTAATAGACAAATTTGATATAAAAAAGGTTCAGAAAAAAAGTGGCGTATTCAATTTGGAAAAATTAAACTGGTTAAACAGAGAATATATATTAAAAACGGAAGAAAAAATAAAATTGGAAAAACTGAAAGAAGAAATATCGAAAACAAGGTTTAAAAAATATTTCAAAATGCAGGATAGTAAATTTTTGGAAAAACTATTGGCCATCTTTTTAGACCGAATACATAGATGGGGAGAAATAAGCGAATTGATAGAAAGTGGTGAATTTGATTATCTATTCTTAGAACCAAAGAAAAACAAAAAATAACATGGAAAAACCAGAAGCCAGCCGAAGCAATTGAAAAACTTGAAAAAATTTTTGAGATAACAAAAAAAATAGAAATTGAAAATGTTCAAAAAGAAATAATGGGATTGGCCGAAAGAGAGGGGAAAGGGGAGACTCTTTGGCCACTTAGATATTGTCTTTCTGGAATGGAAAAATCTCCAGACCCAATCACTTTAATAAATCTAATAGGACTTGAACAAACTCAAAAAAGAATCGAGGCAGGAATTCAAAAACTAAAACAATAAACAAAAATGACTTTTTTTAAAAAAACTCTGACAATATTTTTGATTTTTTTATTTACAATTGTTGGTTTAACAAAGGAATCATTTGCCCAAAATATAAACGAAATACAACAAAATATAGAAGCTCATAATAATAGAATAAAAGAACTCGATGAAGAAATAAAATCTTATTCAAAGCAAATAGAAACAGTGAATGGCCAAGCCAAAAACTTACAAAATGCTATAAAAATACTAGATATAGATCAGAAAAGAATAAGCACCGAAATAAAAAAGACAGAAACAAATATAGAGAAAACAAACTTGACAATATCTAATTTAAATATTGAAATTAGAGATACCCAAGAAAAAATAAATTCAAATTATGAAGCAATATCAAAAACAATAAACGAAATAAGACAAAAGGATGATAAAACACTTATAGAAAGCATTTTGATGGACAAAAGTATATCCGAAATATTGAACGAATACGATGATATAAGACAACTTCAGCAAAGCATAGGAGAACAAACGAAAGAACTTGAGAATTACAAAAATGATTTGACTAAAAAAAAGACAATTACCGAAAACGAAAAGCAGAAGCTTGTTTATTTGAAATCTGAATTAAATGATCAAAATACTATATTAAACAACAACAAAAAAGAAAAGAATGCTTTACTTACCCAGACCAAAAATAAAGAAAGTGAGTACAAAAGAATGTTAGCAGAAAGAGAGGCGGAAAAAGAAAGGTTTGAAAAAGAACTTTTTGAATTCGAATCTCAATTGAAAAGAGCTATAGACCCAGACAGTTATCCATCTTCTGGAAAAGGAATTTTGTCTTGGCCTTTGGATAAAATAGTCATAACTCAATATTTCGGTAAAACTATTGATGCAAAAAGGCTTTACACTTCAGGAACTCACGGTGGAGTTGATTTTGGAGCTAATAGAGGTACTCCTATAAAATCTTCACTCGAAGGTATTGTAAAGGGGACAGGAAATACAGACGAACAGAAGGGTTGCTACTCTTATGGAAAATGGATTCTCATAGAGCACCCAAACGGACTTTCTACTTTATACGCCCACCTTGATTTAATAAAAGTGTCGCTCGGTCAAAAAGTTTCCACAGGTGAAATAATCGGATACAGCGGTAATACTGGCTATTCAACTGGACCACATCTTCATTTTGGAGTTTATGCAAGCCAAGGTGTATCTGTCCAAAAATATTCTTCAAGCAAAAATTGCAAAAATGTAAATATTCCAATATAAGAGCTTATTTAGATCCAATGCTTTATCTTCCAAAAATTTAAAATTTATTTTAAATTATTATTTATTAAAATGAATTAAAAAAATGAACCAGAAAAAAAATTACAAAAATGGGGGATTCATACAAATTACTTTGATCATAGTCGGCACTTTGGTTGTAATCAAATATATATATGACATAGATATCGTCGGAATGTTAACAGAAGGCCAATTTAAGACTTGGCTCGACAAAATATACAGCTTAGGTACAGAGGGGTGGGAAAAGTATAAAGACGTGATTATAAGGATCTGGGATTTGATTTTAGACTTTGTCCAAAATATTTTATCTAAATTGAAAAAATAATAAATTTGTTTAATCAAAAACAAGTAGGGAAATTGATTTAAAAAAAATATAAATAAAATTAAAAAAATAAAAACAGATAGAAGGGAAGAGTAAAATTTAAAGAAAGCGGAAGGAGGCTTAATATAAGGGCCTTTTTCATTAGTATTTATAGTGACAAAAGATATATTGTGAGACATTACTAATGTTTCTCTAACAAGAAAACTAGTAATAAGCCGAATCGTAAAATAAGATATTTTACACTCCCCCTATTTTATAGATACCAAATTTATATAAAAAATAAAAAGTTAAATTACTTTATATAAAATTTAACAGAAAAAATAAATGGGAAGGAGGGCATCAGAAATAAATAAAGATGTTGTGAGTAAAAAAAAGCTATTGTCCCCTATTTTTATAATATTGATATTTTTGAATTTGTTTTTAATTATCAAAAAAATTAAATTTAATATTTAATATTAATATGATTTGATAAAATAATTAATTTGCTCAAAAAATAAAAAGATTTAAAAAAAACAACTAACAAAACACCACCCAACCGCGCGATCGCGCGGTTGGGTGGTGTTTTATCTATTATTCTATTCTATTATTTATTTGTTTATAGCCATTTCTTTATACTCACTATAAGCAACAGTCTTTGACCAACACTTTGAAGAAGAAGACCAGGGTTGAACACCAAATTTTTCGTATAAGTGTCTTGCATAAGCTGTATTCCCTTCAAGAGTCATGATGTCGTATCCAAGTTTATTAGAATCGTGGCTGTGATAATATTCATTTATCTGCATAACTCCAC
>CAZRMR010000006.1:1079-4827 GCA_964601245.1 uncultured Candidatus Saccharibacteria bacterium | reverse complement strand
ATTTCCCCACGCAAAACCTCCCCAGACTTATCATACTGACGAAATTTCGATTCACATTTTGCTATTTCTATCATTATAGGAATATCAGAAAAATATCCTCTGACATATTCCTCCACTGTTATATTTCTTTCAATCGAAACTTTTTTATCTTCTTTGGGAAGAATCTGCTTTGTTTCTACAATTTCAGGTTGTAATGCCGGAGCACTTGTTGCCCCGAAACCAGTGATACTTGATGCCATGAGTAGCACCCCTAAAGCGGTAGTTTGAAAAATAAGCCAATTGTTTAATTTTAATCTCTCATTCTTTCCAAATCCCCTAACCTATTTTAGATATGGATTTTTTGGTTTTCAAACGCAGGAAAAAATGTGAGGAATTATAGACGAAAGTTATTTTCACAAGCGCTAACCTTTTTTGATTTTATGCCTGTGCTTTAACGTATATAACTCTAATTTTTAGAATAAGTCTTGAATTTTCAAATTGAGACAATCCCCTTCTAAAAACAAAATCCAGTAATACTGGATTTAATACAAGTATAGCACCTTTCACTCTTGATGTCAAGATTAAAATGTGGTAAAATAATAAAATTAAAATATGGCCTTATTGGGCCATATTTTGCTAAATTTTAGAAAAATTTTGATTAAAATTCTATATAATTTGGGTCAACAGCAAAGTTTGCATTAACAGTGACTGGTGTAGATGGCATAACAAAGGAACATGTTGTGCTTAAACCAGAACAAGTTCCTCCGCTCCAACCAGTAAATATTCTACCAGAACTTGGTGTGGCTGTGAGCGAAACATTAGTTCCAGCAGTAAAATTAGCGCTTTGTGAGTTGCAACCGACACCGCAAGAAATACCAGAAGGAGAACTTACGATACTACCCTGCCCCGATTTGTTAACGGTAAGACCAAAAGTTTGGGGGGCCACATTTACAGTGACAGATCTACAAACAGAATTACAACAAATTGTATAAGTTCTTGAAGCAGATAATGATCCAGTGGAGTAACTTCCGCTACCATTTGGATAGGTTGGTGAGGATGCAGGGAAATCAAATGAACAACTACTTGCTCCAGAATAATACCAGTTTATATTTGTACCAGAATTTGGATTTGGTAAATTTGTATCATTTGCATTAATAGAGACAGTCGGCACTAAGGTAGCGGTCCAAGACAAACCATAGCCAGCCCCACCAGTAGCTTCATACATTTCATACACAACAGTATGTTGACCGGCCGACACATAAACAGGAGAACCAGAAGTAGAACGAATAGCATGATTTGACCAATCGTTTACTATGTATCCGTTATCCGGCAACCCATCATTATTATCATCAAAATAAGCACGAGAGCCATCATCTGATGCAGTAGTAAAAGTGTATGTACCAGCATTAAAATTAAACCTCCCCTTCCACCTGACAGAGAAATTATCTACCAGACTATTTGGTCCGCCTGTCCCCCAGTTTGTATTAGGCAAAGGACTTGCTGATGCGGAAACTGGACTTGAAAGAGTTGGCCCAGTAAGAGAAGACCCAGTAAGAGTATTAAAATTTGTCCCACTGTAACTACAACCATACATTTGATTTGTGCCAATAATAGATGGATTACAAGTAGCCGGAACAGAAACAGTAACAGTACCAATAGGTGTTGGACCACTAGAACAATATGTAGGATTACTTGAAATACCAGTAGTATAGGTATAGGTGCCAGGAGTAGAAGGAGCAAAATTTATATTGCTATAACCAAACCTTCCGGCTGTACCACTATTCCATCCAAGCCAGTTATCAAAACCATAAGAACCTGATACATTAGGAGTAATTATATATCCAACAGAACTATTGCCATAATCAACATAGGAATAGAAAACTTGCCCGGGAGAAACTGTCAAGTTTTGAGTCAATCCGGGAGTCGGATTTGTTGTTGAGTTGGTTAAAGAAAAACCCGATTTTGAAGAATTAAGAGTAAGATTAATACAAGAATTAGAACAAGTAAAAGAACCAGAGACAGGATCGCTAAAAGCTCCAGTAGTATTATGTTTAGAACTAACACTCCACAAATAAGAATTGTTAACTGTCGTTGTAAAGTTTTTAGAAGTGCCAACAAAATTTGAATCTGTTGCCGGATAACCAAGTTGTGTACTGGTCGTAGTATTTATAACGGTAGTTATAAAGGTATTCCATATACTTATACCACCAACATTTACATTCGGAGCGGTCCAAGAGAATGATCCCGTCGTACCTGGGTTTGGACAAGAACCAACACCACTTGTTGGTTTTGGTGGGACATATATTGTAACCGAATCCTCTGTTGTTCCACCCGAACCTGTACAAGACAAAGTATAGGTTAAGGAATTAGTATTTAAAGGAATAGTATATGTATTTATACTCCCACCAGATATGCTTACTGGAGAACCGTTTAATGAACAAGAAGTAGCGCCAGTAACAGGGCCCCAAGAAATCCTATAAGGAGCTTGGCTGTACGCCCAAAGAGGTCCATCACCATTTTGGCTTGAAAAAATTGTGCTACGAGCTGAACTGGTCCAGATTGTAGCATCTACATCCACATTTGATGGCGGATTTTGTGTCACCCCACAGTAATATTGCTCGGTATAATAAGAATTTACATCTTTATAAAATGTGCAAGACCCAAATGTACCAGATTGAATAGTACAACCTGGTTGTGCCCCCGGCACAGCACTACAATTAGTAGCATTTATATACCTATAATCTCCTGTAAATATCCTCCTAGTACAAGAATACACTCTTTCACAGGTCCCTCCCCCTAGATCATTTGAACCAACATAAGTTGAGAATCCAGGAGCGCATCCAGCAATTGTAGGCACACAATATTGATCAGGAACTGTAGGCGATGGTGGCAAACCAGCGGCACAATATTGTTGTGAGAGATTGTAAGTAGTAGGTGGAAAATGTTTAAAAGTATATATTTTTTGATAAGAACTAGAACAAATAGACGGAATACCAAGAGAACAAGTGGCCCCACCAGTAGGAAAACCAGGACAAAATGCTATACACGCAGAATAACTAGGAAAAACTCCAACTAGTGTATACGTTTCTTCTGCAACACTCCAAGGAACATACGTGGAAGTAAAAGCGGGCATAGTTTCTTCTGAAGTGACTGTGACGTAAGGAGGGACTGCATTGCACTGAGCGGCTGCATAAGCTTTATTGTTATCTAAAGTAAAAAACAAAAAGGAAAATGTAATTAAAAAAATTATTGGTAATGTTTTTTTTATTTTATTTTTCATATTTATTTTTGACTAAAGTGAACTTGTATCTGATCTTTTGCTATTTCATTATTTAAACCAATAAAAATATTTAAGACTGCATTATTTTTTTCTCCAGTTATAGAAATAAGGTCTTTAGAAATTTCTAAAACAAAAGGATTCCAGCCGTTTTCTCTCATATAATCCTCAAAAATTTTTACATTGGAAGCTCTCTCTTCTTCTGTGGTCCAAACTGAAGTATATTCTAAAAAGCCTCCTGAATTTCTCTGAAATTCATTATCTAAGACAACATCTTTTGGAAAAGGAAAATCTTTTGGAACCAAGAGATTTTTTGCTTCAGTCGGGTCACCCGAATAAACAACCTCGGGCGGGTTTTGATTTGTAGACTTAGAAAATAAGAAAAAATAAAGACCTACTAATATCGCTATTAAAACCAAAAAAGCAATTATAGTAAAAATTATTTTTTTTGTTTTATTTAGATCCATTTTAAATAATTTAGCTAATTAACAC
>CAZRMR010000006.1:0-1069 GCA_964601245.1 uncultured Candidatus Saccharibacteria bacterium | reverse complement strand
TTATATTTTATCATTTAAGAACACAAAAAAAATAAAAAAGATTTAAAACTGTGTATAAGATTTTTAAATTTAAGTATGAGAAAAGCCGTTCTGCGCGAACGCAAAACGGCTTTGATTTTAGGCTTTCACGACTTAGCGTCGTGCGGGTGCCTTCTGACCCGTAAGCTCCCAGAACCATTGGAGGTCCGGGGTTTCTTCCGTCGAGCGAGACCGGAGCTCGGTCTCGTCTGGCAAACTGCATTCGGTGTTCCCCGTGAACACCGCGCAGTAGCGCGGAATGTCCAAGTTGTACACCGATCCCCCCGGCGCTACGTAAGCCCTGTCCCCACCCAATAGGTACATGGTCAAGCTTACGCTCGACCTCCTGTCCCTAAGGTGGATTTTCACAGGGGTGTTGGTCATCATCCACCCTGGAGGGATCTCGAACCGGAAGACCCCCTTACCTGATGTTTCAAAAGACCTCTGGTAGGTGAACTTCTTTTCTTCGCCGCCGACCACGAATGTCCTCTCTTGGAAAACAAGGACATCCGTCGGGTTGTGGGAGACAACCTCAAACCGGATTGCCCCGTCCAAATTCACGTTCGTGGACTTTAGGGTTGATCCAACGCCTTGGAGGATGCCGGTCTCGGGTTTTCCAACAAGAAGAATGGGAATCTCCCATGCGTCTTGTGCGGGAGCACAAGACGCAGATGGTGACTGGCTCCAAGCCCAAAAATCGGGGACTAGGATATACATAACGCTTTCTGAGATCTTGTTGATCTCAAAATCGTTTGAGAGACCGGTCTTTAGGGACCTCTTTTCAGAGTAGGAATTGAAGGCCCAGAACGCGGGACGAAAGTCCCCGAGTGGCAACTTATCAGCGAGGTTTCTCGGCACATAGGTCAGCATTGCTGACCATGGCGCCTCCGGGATTTTGCCGTGGAGGATATACCTCCCGAAGATCGGCGGAACGCAGGTGTTACCCACCTGCAACGCTGATAGTTCCAACCCCTCGACCCTCTCTTCGAGAGTCAAAGCCACCCTGCCTGACGGCGCGGGAGGAGCCGGGGGAGGCGTTGCCTCCTGAGCC
>CAZRMR010000005.1:24247-32836 GCA_964601245.1 uncultured Candidatus Saccharibacteria bacterium | reverse complement strand
CGGCTCTTCGTCTCTCAAAGATACTGAACCTGTTAATCTTTCAAAAAATGATCTTTTTTCTTTTGCCATTTTTTATTTGTTTAAATTTATATTTTCAGATTGATTTTTTCTAATTGTTTTTATTTTCTCAATTAAAACCAGAAGAATTACTATAACGACCCAAACCCCAGAAAAAACAAAAAATATCTGACTCTCAAGTTTAATTATAAGTAAATTAAATATTGTGTGCAACAAAATTCCTATGCATAACCCCAAAAAAGTAAAAAGTATTTTTGCTTTTCTTGTTTTGTAGAAAGAAAGTCCCATCATGATTCCTATAGAAGCCGAAGAGGCAACATGAAGGAGTGTCGCTCCAAGAAATCTTGAATTTCCGGTTATTATGCTTTGAGGCAACATTCCGAGTTTTATCAGGTTTGATAAAAACAAAGCGTTCTCAAGCGCAGAAAAACCAAGGGCGGCCGTTATCATATAAATGACAGCGTCTATCGGCTCATCCATTTCTTTACTTTTCATTGCTCCAAAAAATGCAGAAATATATTTGAATATCTCTTCGGTGCCAGCCCAAGCCAATATTGTTACAAAAGTTATACTCGATAGAGCTATACTAAATATAAATTTTTCTATTGGTAAGACAAAAAATACAGAGATCATACCCAATATAAAAACGAGAGTTACTCTAAGTCTTGGTTCTGGGTGCAATCTGTCTTCTCTAAGCCAAAAGAAAAGCCAAAAAATAGCAGGCAGTACTCCTCCTATAAACGAAAGTAAAACTATGTTTAAAAATGAAGGCATTTTTTATTTCGGCCACTTCTCTACCATTAGCAATCCTTCTGAATCTGGAAGAGAAGACCATATTTTTTCTGTTATAAAAGGCATGAATGGATGCAAAATTTTGAGTTGTTCTCGCAGTAAGTAATAAAGTAAAGCTTTGGCTGAATCTGCTTCGTCATTTTCTTTGATTCTTTTTTTGCAATCCTCAATAATTATATCAGCAAAAGTGTGCCAAAAATAGTGATAAATTTTTTCTCCTGCCAAATATAATCTATAATTTTCCATATCACTCGTTATATCAGTTATAAAATCATCAAATTCTTGTATTATTTTTTGATCTTTTTCTACAAAACTAGATATGTCAAATGGTCCCTTTGTCGCTTCAAAATTTTCAGAAATGTTTTCTAATACAAAACGTGAAGCATTCCATATTTTATTTGCAAAATGTTTATAAGCTTTAAATTTTTCATCTGAAATTTTGCTATCGTTTCCCGGACTTGTGCCTATTATAAGCCCCATTCGAATAGCATCAGCACTGTATTTTGCTATCATTTCCAAGGGTTCAATATTGTTTCCGAGAGACTTACTTATTTTTCTACCTTGACTATCTCTAACTAGTCCATGCAAATAAACATTTTTAAAAGGTATTTGTCCTATTGTATAGGTGGACATAAGTATCATTCTTGCTACCCAGAAAAATAAAATATCATAACCTGTTTCAAGGATTGTTGTAGGGTGGTATGTTTTTAGGTCCGTTGTCTCTTCTGGCCAGCCAAGTGTTGAAAAAGTCCAAAGGCCAGATGAAAACCATGTGTCTAGTGTATCTGTATCTTGTTGCCATCCATCACCATCTGGTTTTTCTAAACCGCAGTATATTTCTTCTCCTTTATACCAAACAGGTATTCTGTGTCCATACCATATTTGTCTAGAGATACACCAATCTCTCAAATTGTTTATCCAGTTTGTGTAGACTCTTTCGAATCTATCTGGTATTATTTTTATCTCTTTGTTATCTATCACTGACAACATCAGTTTTTTGAGTGTTACTTTTTCTCCTTTTTTAATATTAGGTAAAGTGTCAAAAGGGTACTCAAATTCTTTTGTGACATTTATAAACCATTGATTCATTATCTGAGGTTCTATCACCCCCCCTGTTCTTTCTGCTGTCGCTACATTGTGTGTATAATCTTCTTCTTTTACCAAAAGCCCTTTATTTTTTAGTTTTTCTACTATTTTATCTCTTGCCTCTGTAATTTTCATACCACTAAATTCACCCGCTATCGGTAAAAGTTTTCCATATTTATCAATGATTTGTTCTTTATCCAAATTGTGTCTTTCCGCTATTTCAAAATCAATCACGCTATGCCATGGGGTAATAGTCATTACTCCAGTACCAAATTCCATATCAATTGATTCATCTTTGATTATCGTGGCAACAATGGGCCCATTTATCCATTCTAAATTTATTTGTTGTCCATGTTTATAATCTTCGTACCTTTTATCTTCCGGATGCATTACAACATATTTGTCTCCAAATTTTGTTTCTGGTCTAGAGGTTCCTATTACAAAGGGTCCATATTGAAAATAATAAAATTTAGTTTTTTCTTCTTGATAGACTATTTCATCATCGGATATAGTGGTTTGACCTTTTGGATCCCAATTTACGACACGATGTCCTCTGTAAATTATTCCATCGTCATACATCTTTTTAAAAACAGTTTTTACCGCTAAATTTCTTTTTTCATCTAAAGTAAAAGCTTCTCTCGACCAATCAAGAGAACAGCCAATTTTTTTCTTCTGTTGAATAATTTGGTCGTGACTTTCTTTGGCAAATTTTTCTACTCTTTTTAAAAATTCTTCTCTTCCTAAGTCGTGCCTGTTTTTCTTTTCGTCTTTTAGAATTTGTTTCTCAACTTTTGATTGTGTAGCAATCGCGGCGTGGTCAGTCCCTGGTATCCATAAAGTTTTTTTACCACTCATTCTATTATATCTGACTATGGTATCCTCAATAGCCAACATAAAAGCGCTACCCATATGCAAAGTGCCGGTAACATTAGGTGGAGGTAGAACAATTGAGAAATATTTATCAAAATTTCGATTGGTTTCTGGATTATCTGCCCAAGACGGACGCATCTCGGGGGCGAAAAATCCAGAGTCTTCCCATTTTTTATATATAAAATCTTCGTGGTCTTTCGGATTATATGGTTTTTTGAAATCGTCTATCATATAAAAATAATAACCTAATTTATATTTTTACCCAAGCTTTTTTTATTTAAAAATATTACTTTTTGGTTATTTGACCGTAAAGGACATTATATTTTGTATTTGTCCTTTATAACTTTAGCTTTTGTATTTGGGCTTTTATTTTTGTTATAAAAGACATAATTTTATATAAAAGACATAATTTTTATAAAATGGCTCAAAATAATGATTTTTTAAGATTTGTATAATTTTTTATATTTTTACTAACCATTGACTTTTTCTGCTAAAAATGTAATACTATGCATGTTAATAAAAATTAATTTTATAAATATTATTTTTAGTATTTTTATGAAAAATTCATCAGTTAAATTAAATTCATATATGAAAGGAATTTCGGTCGTCTTGTTGCTCATTTCTGTTTTTTCTTTTGGTTTTTTCTCGTCAGTAAAAGTATCTGCTGATGATGATTTGGTAAATACTGAAAATAATATAACAAATAATATAACAGTGGGCAGTGAGGAAATAAATTCTTCCCCCAAGATCACTTCAAATCAATATTGTGCCGATGGAAATACTTTAACTTATCTGGAGTACAAATCTGCTTCAGATAAAGGAGTGATTTATCATGATTTCAATGTAGATGTGCCTTCTGGAAAAGCAGTTATTTCTATCACAAATAACACAGGTTGTATTTTGCCTGTGAGTTTATCTTCTTATAAGATGTTCGATCAAAAACTTTCTTCTCAAGAATATTTTGATGGAACGGGATTGATAGAAGTTGGTGCTTCAGCAGATTTGGAAGTTGATATTCCAAACTGTATGGCCCAAATAGATTTTTGGTATGGTTTAGCCCCTGAAAATCTTTTAGATTCAAATCCTTACTCTTATCCAAATAGCCCTATTGTACTCGATTGGAGATTTGCTCAAAATAATGGTTCTGGTTTTGAAAACGCTTCGGGTAATTTTTGTGTCAAAGATACAGAGCCTTTAAGTTGTTCTTTTGATTTGGTTAGTGATTCAAATACAAAAATAGATGGTGTTAGTGCTGTAGAAACTTATAATGGTCATCCTGATTGGACAGCAAGTATTCCTGGGGCGAATTGGATATGGAAAACATTCTTTGTTGAAAATCCAGAGCAAGGGGAGACAGTATCTTTTGAAAGAGGTTTTTATATGCATGATTCTGTAATAAGCGCTTCCTTAGAAGTATATGTAGATGATAAGTATGATCTATATGTAAATGGTGAACAGATAGATGTTCAATTCAGAGAGGACAAATTTAAAGCGGGGAATGGTGATAATTATGATATATCTTCTTATCTAAAAATTGGTGAAAATAAAATAAGATTTGTTGTTACTAATATTGCTATGGAAAATGGTAATGCGGAAATAAATCCGGCTGGACTTTTGTATAAACTTTCTGTAGTTCAATCTGGTAGCAATTGTGATACTACCATAATAAACGATGATAACAACGATAATGGTGGCGATAATGGCAATAACGGAACGGGTAATAATGGTAGTGGCGACAATAACAATAATGATTCGATTCCAGCTCCTCAATGTTTGATGCCTGACTCTCTTGGAGATATAGCAAAAATAAATATAGGATCCTCTTCAACTGTTGAAAAGACACTTCAACAAATATTCACTGATGCTGGTTTTACAAATAGTGCAAGCAATGACCAGAAACAATATCAAAAGTGGAATTTAGAAAAAACTTCCACAACTATAGAGGTTCAATTTGTCGATCAGGGTGCTGGCACTGGTCATGGAAATACTTTTGGTTATTATGTGAATGGAGACATAACTACTTTTGTTCCATTATTTAGGACAAATAACAATTACAATCCCAATTACATAAATGTCCCTGTATTTTCTAAAGGACAAAAAATTGTCTTTAATGTGTCTGATAAATCAGATATAGAGTTTGCTATAGTTTCTCAGTCTGAAAATAGCTTAGATACTTTTTCTACTGAATTGCTTAAAAATAGTGATGGTAAAGATCATGTTATTGCTTATAATGCTAAAAATACTTCTGGGTATATAGCAAATTCTTATCTACTTGCATTTGAAGACATTAAATTATTGGGGGATGCAGATTACAATGACGTTGTTGTTCTTGTAAAAGTCAATTCATGTGGAGAAAAAGACGAAGATGAACCAAAACAATGTATTCCATTTTCAATTGAGAATTTTGATATAAATCAAACACTCGTAAGTAATGCAAGTTTGTCTTTTATGTCACCAAATAGTTTGGGTGATGAATTGGATATAGTACATTCAGAATTGGTAAGCCAAACAAAACTAAACAGAATAATTATCGCTGGAAACAAACTTTACGCAAACTATGATTCCTCAAGTTATGGTATTACCACTCTTGTTTGGGATGGTGTTGATAATAGTACTTCAAACATAAATAAGAATGGTTTAAATAATTTTGATTTAACCGAAGGTGGTACCAAAGATTCTTTTGGCTTCACTTATTACAGTGATTTCGTAGACAACAAAGATGTAAAAGTTGTTTTGACAGTTTATTCTGGCAACAACTCTTCAAGTTTAACAACTTCTCTTTATAATGTTGCCGGCACATGGCATGAAGGAAAAATAAAATTCTCTGATTTTGTCGTAACATCTGGTACTGGAGCGGACTTTACTAAAGTCGGAGCTATTGAAATGAAAATAGATACAACATCAAGATTTGGTCATGATTTTGGAATTGGTAATTTTAGAACTTTGTGTAAAGAAGATGCTCCAGTAAATACTCCTCCAACAATTACATTGGTTGGTGCAAATCCAATAGAAATAATAGTTGGTAGTCAATTCACAGATCCGGGTGCAACCGCAAATGATCTTGAAGATGGTGATTTGACAAGCTCTATTGTTAAAACAGGCACAGTTAATACTGCAGTGCTTGGTACTTACACTCTTACTTACACTGTTACAGACTCTCAAGGTCTTTCTGCAAATACCACAAGAGAAGTGGTGGTAAAACCCGTTTCTCCAGAACCAAAAGATCCTACTGTTTCTTTGGATTCAAACCCAAGCACAATAGACAGGGGAGGATCTTCTACTTTGACTTGGAATTCTCAAAATGCCGATTCTTGTAGTGCTACTTGGACAACAAGCACAGCTATTTCTGGTTCTGCTTCTGTTAGTCCAGAATCAACAACTGATTATGTAATAAGCTGTGTTGGTAACAGTAAGACCGTTTACGCCACAAGCACTGTTATTGTAAATATTTCTTCAAATCCTCCTACTGATAATGGCGGTGGGGGCGGAGGTGGAATTGGTGGTAGAAGACATGATATAACCAATCTTCTTTCCACGGGTGAAATTCTCGGAGCAACATCTTGTTCTTATCTTAGAGATTATCTAAAAATTGATTGGACAAATGACAGATTAGAAGTTTTGAAATTGCAATCATTCTTAAATGTCTTTGAGGGTGAAAATCTACAACTTACTGGAGTTTATGATCAAGCGACATTTGATGCAGTGGTTAGATTTCAGACAAAATACTCAAAAGATATACTAGAACCTTGGGGTGAAAGAGTTACAACCGGATTTGTTTATATTTTGACTAAAAAGAAAGTAAATGAAATATATTGTAATACCATTATTCCTCTAAGTCAGAGTGACGCGAATGAAATAGATTCATTTAGAAATAATTCTTCTTATCAAACTGCAAGTGGAGCAGTTGGGTATGTTGAAAAAAGTAGTGAATCCTCGGTCAATCCTATTTTTGGTGGTACTAAAAATGAAGTTTTGGCTGGAATCATAAATGACAAAAATATGGGAACTTCAGAAGAAGAAATAGTTGTAAATCTTGAAAACGAAAAAGTTGATTCTGTCGTTAAAAATCTTGCGGTGTCTATATTCTCAATGCCTTCAAAAGTATTTGGAAATTGTAGATATTCTTCAATTCTCTTGTTCTTGATTCTTGTTGCTTTGATCATAATAATCGTAAAAATGTTTACTGATTCAAAAGGTAAAAATGATGATTTGATCTCAAATACAGATTCTCTGGAATCTATAGATCAAATTCCTCCTGTGGTAATACTTCCAGGAATGACAGAAAAAGAAGAAAAAATATCAGATGTTTCGCCCCCAGATGAAATTGTTATAGACAATGGGGAAGAGGTTGAAGGAGAAATAAAATAACAGGAATATCTTAATCTATATCTATCTAAAACCAAAAACAAAAATCGCCTCAGGCGATTTTTGTTTAGATACTCAAATTTCCGTTTGCTTTTAATTCATTTCTTTCTCCGATCAAATATTCTATATAACCTGCGACAGCTATCATCGAAGCATTGTCGGTAGTTAGAGATTTTTCAGGAATCAATATTTCTAAATCTTTATATTTTTTCTTTAAATCAAGAAAATTTTCTCGCAATGCCTTATTTGCAATCACTCCTCCTCCGATTATTAGAGTTTTCGGATTGTATTTTTCTATAGCCATTTTGGTTTTTGTAATAAGTGTTTCAATCACAGCATCTTCAAATTCTCGTGCAACTTTTATTTTACTAATTTCAGAAATTTCCCCATCATTTTTTATTTCAGGATTATTCTTGTAAGAAAAGTTCTTGAAAAAAAGTCTGGCCCCGCGAAGCGGGGAGAATCGAGGACTTTTTAGAAAGAAGCTTTTCTTAGAAGAATAAGTTTCCGAATATTCAGAACTATTTCGCAAGCCGTTCAGGTAATAGAGCACAGCCGTTTTTAAGCCAGAGAAAGAAAAATTGAAATCCCCAGAATGGATCATTGGTCTTGGTAGTTTTTTGTCTAAGTATAGTCCTTCCTTTCGAGCTCTTTCGGCCAACTTTGAAATCTCTGGACCTCCCGGATAAGGCAGGTTCATCATTCGCGCCACCTTATCAAAAGCTTCTCCGACAGCATCATCCAAAGTTTGTCCTATTTTTTCTTTTTCTGCCCAATTTTTTAAATATATTAATTCGGTGTGCCCTCCAGAAATAAGCAATGCGATCACTGGCCAACCAAAGATCGGTCCGTCTTGTGTAGAAAATTTTGATTCAGACTCAGAATTCTTATTACTTTTATTTATCAAAACTGACGCAATATGCCCTTCCATGTGATTGGCTCCAATTATCGGTATATCCCATTTTTTACTAAGTTTTTTTGCAAATTCTATGCCTACCCAAAGGGCTGGTTCTAACCCCGGCCCAACCGTCACTACAATCAAATCTATTTTTGGCTTCTCTGTTTTATTTAAAAATTCTTCTAAATTTGAAAATTCATTGGAGATTGGGGATTTATGGTTCCAAATCAAGTCCGTCTTTCTTAGTGCTTCTATTAAAACTGGAAGCAAATTTTTTTGGTGTTCTCTCTTGGCTAAATTTGGTACCACTCCTCCAAATTCAGAATGCATCTCTATTTGGCTATTTATCGCACTACCAAGCACTTTAAAAGAGAGGTCTTCTGAACCTCCTTCTGCTTTTACCACGCTCACCGCAGTCTCGTCACAACTTGTCTCAATACCCAATATAACCATAATGGTCTATTTTACATGTAATATAAAAATCTACCACTTCTCGTTACAGGAAGTTCGCCTAAAGCGAACGAAATATGGTCACAGCTTGTTTCTGTACTTAAATTCTT
>CAZRMR010000005.1:18801-24219 GCA_964601245.1 uncultured Candidatus Saccharibacteria bacterium | reverse complement strand
TATCAAATCTTGATTTTCAAAATGATCTGAAACTATATTTTTGGAAATAAAAACGAAAAGTGGAATAGCAAAAAAAGAAAAGGTCATAAAAACGATTGGTGTTGGGGTGAAATTTAGATTAGAAATATTAATGTTTAAGAATAGAAATAAATTATTAAGTATTGGTACAAATATTTTTGCAGTCATTGGAACGGCAAAAAAACCGATTAGGGCAAATATTGACATTGTTTTGGTGTGATTAGTTATTATTTTTATCCACAATAAAGATAACAAATAAGCTATGGGCAAAAAGTAGATGTCACCAAAAGTATAAAAATCTTTATTTAAGAAAAGGCTAAGTCCTTTAACGAAAAAAGCTATAAAGAATATAGAGACTGCTTCTGGGAATAGTACATTAAATATTTTAATAATAATTTTTTTAAAACCCCTTTTATGATTTGGGTCAATTTTTTTATCAAAAATATTGAACCAAATGTTTAATTTTTCACCAAATATATACGAAAGTATTATCAATACAAAGACAATAAAAGTAAAAAAAAGAGATCCACAAAAAAATACTAACAATATAAAACCAGCTTGCATTACAGCCCCTTTAAAACCCAACAATGAACCGAGTCCATAAAGGATGAGAAGAACAATAGGGCCGACATATTGATTTGTTGATTCAAAAGAAGTATCGCTTAATTTGTTTTTTATCATTATGTTTATATCGTTTTTATAAACCCAAATCGTTTGTTCCTAAAATGAAGTGTTTTAAAAGAATTTAATACCTGTTAGATTATAATTGTTATTTTGATTATAATTTTACTGATCCATTTTTATTTGTTGTTCTTTAACTATGTAAGCCTCAGCTTTATTTCACCCTCCATATGTAGTTGAGTATGAACAATCAGCTAAATTTACTATCCACGGTCTATATCCGGCTGGTAGAGTAATTCCTCCCCCTAAATCTT
Organism: uncultured Candidatus Saccharibacteria bacterium; assembly: GCA_964601245.1. GTDB lineage: Bacteria > Patescibacteriota > Minisyncoccia > Phycocordibacterales > WO2-35-19 > CAZRMR01. The sequence continues at coordinate 23,266 of CAZRMR010000005.1, read as the reverse complement.
CATCTACAGATGCATTATCACCGCTATATCATTAAGTTTCTATTTGTGACCCTACCGGGAATCGAACCCGGCTTCCAAGCTTGAAAAGCTTGTGTCCTAACCGATAGACGATAGGGCCTTAAAAGTAGAAGTAATAATAACATTTTTTGATAATAATGCAAAAAATGTTATTGTTTTGGTATTAAATGGAGGGTTGGCAGAGTGGTCTAATGCGCCGCACTCGAAACGCGGTTGGGAGCAATCCCTCACAGGTTCAAATCCTGTACCCTCCGCCAGAAAAAATATCTGTTGTATAATAATTTTATGATAAATAAAGGTCTTTTATTTGTAATTATTACGATTATTTTATTTTTTTCTTTTTATAAATTTTTTTTAAAAAACAATAATCCTTATTATATGCAAAATAATCGAGATAACATTGAGTATAAAAAATTTGATTATCTAGATTTTGGAGTTTATTTCGAATTTCCAAATTTTAAAGATTGGGAATATGCGTACACCGAAAAGGTTAATAAAAATTTGTGCATTATGTATTTCAATTGGCCCGACAATGTTCTATATGAAGTGCCACCTCAAATGCACATCTATAAGGTTCTTAAAAACGCAGAGGCGAATGAGGCGGGCTTGCAAAAAAATTCTCACGGTATTCCCTATGAGCGAGTGCAAGACCCATCTTTGTATGTGACGGGACACAAGTTTGAAGAAGGGGATTGGGATTGGCTAATTTTTTACGGACCGAACTTTAATATTAAGATGGAACACGTTCTTTTTGGCGAGCCGCCATTTGATAAAGATTTTTTCTACCAAAAAATCATTGAAACTTTCAAATTTTGATTTTTGTGATAAAATAAAGACATGATAATTTCATACCAAGGAGTACAATCTTTTAGGGTTCAATTTGGGGATACAATATTAGCTTTTGATCCAATATCAAAAGATTCTAAATTTAAAGCAACAAATTTTGGTGCTGATATTGCTCTTATTTCTTTAAACCATTCAGATATGAATGGTGCGAGCCAAGCAAGCAGGGGAGAAAAAGAAGCTTTTATTATAAAAGGCCCTGGAGAATATGAGATTCAGGGAGTTTTCGTGAGAGGTCTTCCTTCTTCCTCAAAATATGGAGGAGAAAATATGATAAATACTATTTATAATGTGAATCTAGAAAATATGAACCTTTGTTTTTTGGGGGCTTTGGGTAGTACAAATTTGCCCACTGAAACAAAAGAGGCTATAGATGGGGTTGATATTTTGTTTGTACCGGTTGGTGCAGAAGGAGTATTGAATCCAAGTGAAGCTTATAAATTTGCCGTCTCTCTTGAGCCATCTATTATAATTCCAATGAATTATTCGGAAAGTTCTCTCAGAAGTTTTCTCAAAGAGGGAGGTGGTGAAAGTATTAAGCCAATAGAAAAACTGACAATAAAAAAGAAAGACTTGGAAGGTAAAGAAGGAGAGATAATTGTTTTGGAGACGCAGTAAAGTTGATCTAATTATTCTAATTAGTTTAGATCCAAATGCTAATTAAAAAATACAAAAGCATAATGCAAGAGCCATATTATAAAAGAGAAAGATGGGCTCTTGGTATGACAATATTTTTATCAACTCTAATTTTTGTCAGCTTTGCTTTTTATAAAGGTTTTATAAATATAGATGGTAAAAAAGTGGCTCTAGATGAATCTTTTGTCTCCGATCAAAATGTCGCTTCTGCTGTTATCGCACCTTCTCCTTTGGATAATTCAAAAGAATTTTTAAGTAAGATTTTTGATGAATTTAATTCACAATATAAAGATTTAAAAGAATCTCTATATAATGTTTTTGTCCCGTTTGTTACTGGTATAGATGTCTATGAAATAAAATAATCAATTTTTTGGCTTGAATATAAAGCCTAGTTTTGCTATAATTAAGGTGTAAATGGCTAAAAAGGATAAAAAAGATCAATCAGAAAACCAAGAAAATATGGGCGCTGGTCAAGTAATAGAGAGCGTCCTTTCTCGTTCTATAGTAGGGGAGATGAAAGAGTCTTTCATCGATTATGCTATGTCTGTTATCACCGACAGAGCTTTGCCTGATGTGAGAGATGGTCTGAAGCCTGTTCATAGACGTATTCTTTACGCAATGCATTCTATGGGCCTTACTGCAAGTGCTAAGACTAGAAAATCTGCTACGGTGGTTGGAGAGGTTTTGGGTAATTATCACCCTCACGGAGATGCAGCTGCTTATGAAGCAATGGTTAAGATGGCCCAAGATTTCGGCTACAGGTATCCTCTCATTGTAGGTCAAGGAAATTTTGGTTCTATAGACGGAGATCCAGCTGCCGCCATGCGTTATACCGAGGCCAAAATGAGCAAACTTGCTGGTGAGTTGATGCGAGATATAGACAAAGATACTGTAGAATGGAAACCAAATTATGATGCGACAAAAAAAGAGCCGGTAGTTTTGCCTTCAGCTGTCCCCCAACTTCTTTTAAATGGTACTTTGGGTATTGCTGTCGGTATGGCTACGAACATTCCGCCTCACAATTTGCGCGAAGTTGTAGATGCGACCGCTTATCTTATAGACAACAAAGATGCTACAACCGAAGATCTTTTACAATTTATTCAAGGCCCTGATTTTCCTCTTGGTGGAGTAGTTTTCAATTCAAAAGATATTCATCATGCTTATGCTACTGGTCGCGGAGGTATTGTTACAAGAGGAGTGGCTGAAATTGTAGAAGAGAAAAATAATTCTCAAATCATAATAACATCTATACCTTATAGAGTGAACAAGGCAGATTTGATAATGAAGATTGCGGAACTTGTTCGTGATAAAAAGATTGAAGGTATAAAAAGTATAAGAGATGAATCCACAAAAGATATAAGAGTGGTCATAGATCTAAAAGGAGGTGCACATCCTCAAAAAGTTTTGAATTCACTTTATAAACATACTCAACTCGAAGAGACTTTTCATTTGAACTTGGTGGCTTTGGTTGATGGAGTACCACAGACTATATCTCTCAAAGGTATTTTGGAAGAATTCATAGAACACAGAAAAATTGTCATTAAAAGAAGAACCGAGTTTGATCTGAGGGAAGCTGAAGCAAGAGAGCATATTCTTCTTGGACTTAAGAAAGCTCTTGATCATATAGATAAAATAATCGCTCTTATCAAAAAATCAAAAGATGTTGAGACAGCCAAAGCAAATTTGATGAAAGAGTTTAAATTCTCTGATTTGCAAGCTGTCGCCATTTTGGAAATGCGTTTGCAAAAACTAGCTGGTCTTGAAAGAAAGAAGATAGAAGATGAATTAGATGCTGTTCAAACACTTATAAAAGAATTGAAAGATATTTTAGCTAATCCTAAAAAGATATTAGTTATAATAAAAAAAGAATTGGCAGAACTTTCAGAGAAATATGGTGATGAAAGAAGGACAAAAGTTATAAAAGGAGGAGTCAAAGTTTTGTCCCCTGAAGATCTTATTGCCGACGAAGAAAATACTCTTATTTTGACTCAAGGAGGATATGTTAAAAGAACTCATCCAGATGAATACAGAAAACAAAAACGAGGTGGAGTTGGAGTGATGGATTTGGATACAAAAGAGGAAGACTTTGTAACAAATTTCTTGACCGCAAATACTCATTCGGACCTTCTTTTCTTTACGGACAAAGGTAAGGTTTATCAAATAAAAATGTATGATTTACCAGAGGGTAAAAGAGCTACTCGAGGCAAATCTATAATGAATTTTATTTCACTTTCAGAAGGGGAAAAGGTTACATCTATTTTGCCTGTTTCCAAAAATTCTAAAGAAGATAAAGATATATCTCTCATTATGGTTACTGAAGGAGGTACTGGTAAAAAAGTAAAAGCTTCAAGTTTTAGTGATGTTAGAGCAAATGGTATTATAGCTATAAAATTGGAAGGCAGAGATAATTTGGTTTCCGTTTCTCCAGTAGCTAAAGGTGACTCTTGTGTGGTAGTGACCTCTAAAGGTCAGTCTATAAGATTTAAAGAGAGCGATGTGAGAGAAATGGGCAGGACTGCTATGGGGGTGAGAGTTATAAAGTTGTCAAAAGGAGATAGGGTAGTGGGCGCTCATACTGTTTCTAAAGAAAAAGAAAAGACTTCTTCCCTTTTGATTATGGGAGCAAATGGTTATGGAAAGAAAACTCCAATCGCTGAATACAAAATTCAAAAGCGTGGCGGATCTGGTATAAAAACAAGCAATGTCACTTCTAAAACTGGAGAACTGATGTCCTCCGCTGTCGTTACTGATGAATTTGAAGAAGCTGTCGCTATGTCAAAAAAGAGCCAAGTCATAAGGCTTGGTCTTTCTGAAATCCCTTCTCTTGGTAGATCTACTCAAGGAGTTAGAATTATGAAATTGCACGAAGGAGATTCCATAGCTTCTTTTATCTGTTTGTAATTTTTTCAGTCTAAGGGAGTTCACAGCTTTTGATGTTGCAAAGCAATAATTTTGTTAAAATATAGGC
>CAZRMR010000005.1:15829-18765 GCA_964601245.1 uncultured Candidatus Saccharibacteria bacterium | reverse complement strand
ATTTCAATTGTTTTTAGTTGGTCTTTTTGGATTTTTTATTGTAGTCGGAATCATTATTTTTGCTGCTTATAGGGGTTCTTCAAAAGACGCTGTAGAGGTTGTCGTATGGGGTACTATTCCTAAAAATACTTTTGATCGGGCAATAGACTCCACTTCTTTAAAAGATAACGAGCTTATAAAAGTTAATTATGTAGAAAAAAATAAAGATAGTTTCGATTCAGAATTTATCGAAGCTCTTGCTTCTGGTAACGGACCAGATCTTTTTATGTTGCCTTCAGAAAAAATATTTACTCATCGTAATAAGATATTTGCTATTCCTTACAATGTTTTTACAGAGAGGCAGTTTAGAGATTCTTTTATAGAAGGTGCTGAAATATATATGGCTCCAGAAGGCATTTTAGCTTTTCCTGTTTATGCCGATCCTTTGGTTATGTATTGGAATAGATCAATATTTACTGAAGTTTTAGAAACAGAACCTCCAAAATATTGGGATGAATTTTATAGACTTGCTAGTTTAATATCAAAGAAAGACGGGGCTTTAAATATCCAAAGAAGCGCTGTTTCAATGGGTGAGTTTAGTAATATAACAAATGCCAAAGAGATTGTCTTGAATCTTGCTATGCAAGCGGGTACACCAGTTACTGTCTGGAGCAGTGAAAAGCCGGCTAGCGTTTTTTCTTATAATTTTGATAAACCTATTGTTCCCGCTGAAGCAGCTCTAAATTTTTATACCGAATTTAGCAATCCTTCAAAAACTTCTTATTCTTGGAACAGATCTTTGCCAAGTTCGATAGATTATTTTATATCTGGAGACCTTTCTATCTATTTTGGTTTTGCGAGCGAAATAGGTTCAATTCAGTTTAAAAATCCAAATCTAAATTTTGATGTAGCTAAAATGCCAAGTTCAAGAGAAGGGGGAAGTGATGTTTCTTATGCCAGATATTACGGCTTTGCTATAACTAAAGCTTCCCAAAATGCAAATAGCGCTTTCTCTGTAGCCTCCGTCCTTTCAAGCAAAGAAGGTGCTAAAGCTATAAGCGAAGCTATCAAATTGCCAAGCTTAAGAAGGGATCTTTTGAAAGAAAAACAGAATGATTCTTACCTTTCCGTTTTTTATGAGAGTGTTATAAAGTCTAAAAGTTGGCTTGATCCTTCACCCGCTTTATCAAATTCAATATTCAAGAATATGATAGAATCAATAACGAGCGGAAGGGAAAGGGTGAGTGGTGCTGTAAATAAAGCCAATCAAGAATTAAATGCTTTGTTTGGAAAATGAAAAATAAACTTTTTATAAAATACACAAAAACTTTTTTGATTGTTTTACTCACTTTTTCTTTTATATTTCCTCTTTTTACTTACGCCCAAAATTCTGCGACAGAAAAAAGCTCAATAATTCCAGAATGTGGGGTTAATCAAGAATGCGGATATTATGATCTTATGAAGCTCGTAAATAACATCATAAATTGGATTATAAAAATATCAATTCCTGTATCTACTGGTGTTTTGGCTTGGGCTGGTTTTATATATCTTACTACTGCTATATCTGACCAAAAAAGTTATGCCAAAGATATGATAAGAAAGGTATTGATTGGTTTTGCTATAATACTTTCTGCGTGGATAGTGGTTACGACCATTACCAACACCTTACTAAAAGAAGAGTTTAAAGAAGCTGTACCAGTTCAAGGTGTAGACAAAAATTAAATAAGTCCAATAAATAAAATTATGAAAAAATACAAAAAAATATTACCAACAATTGTCCATATTTTTATAATTTCCTTTTTTTTAGTTTCTTTTGTCCCCGCTTCTGTTTTTGGACAAGAAGGCGGTGGTAAAACTACTACTAAAGATGATGGTGGTGGCAAAACAACAACTTCTCAAGAAATAAAAATAGACATAAAAAATCCTTTTAAAGAAGATTCTATTGAGGGTCTTATAAAAACAATTATTGATGATATTTTGCTTCCAATTGGCTCTGTGGTGGCTGTAGTTTCCATAATATTTGCTGGTTTTCTTTATGTTACAGCCGGAGGTGATCCGGCACAGGTTAAAAAAGCTCATGAAGTTTTAAAGTGGGCGATTGTTGGCTCAGCTATACTTCTTGGAGCACGGGTTATATCTGAAGCTGTTCAGGGTACCATTAATCAACTAAAGAAATAAAATATTATGACCCCTCCCAAAAATTTAACAGAAATAATACAGCTTTTTACAGATATATTTTTGAAAATAGTTCCATTTTTGGGCGCTTTGGCTTTTCTTATTTTTATTTACGGTGTGGCAAGATTTATAAAATCTTCGAGCGAAAAGGAGATAAAAGACAGCAAAAATATTTTGATTTGGGGTGTTATTGGTATATTTATTATGGTCTCAATATGGGGTATAATCGCTTTTCTAAAGAGTGAGTTTGGTTTTGGTAACAATGCTATAGTGCCTCAAATATATTTGAAATAATATGAAAATCTTACAAAACAAAAAAAAGTTTTTTATTTCTTCATTAATTTTTTTGTTTGGTCCCAATATAGTTTTTGCTCAAGGGGTTATTAGTCTGATCGATTCTGGTTTTTCTATTATAACTTCAATACTCATTCCTCTTGCTTATGCCCTATGTCTTTTGTATTTTTTCTGGGGTGTAGCCAAATATATTAAAGGTGGTGCTTCAAGCGACAAAGCAGTTGAAGAGGGTAAAAAAGTGATGATTTGGGGGATAGTCGGTTTGTTTGTTGCTACCTCTGTCTGGGGTATAGTAGAATTTATAAGGAATGAGCTTGGTATAAAAGAAATAATCAATGCTTCAGTTCAAACAAAAAAATAATTATTATTAATTTAAAAATATGTTAAAAAATATTAAAAAATCTGTTTTCTTTCTCTCATTTTTTCTTTTGCCTGTTTTGGCTTTAGCTCAACCAAGTGATAAATTTATAGAAACGAACAAATTACTT
>CAZRMR010000005.1:7626-15774 GCA_964601245.1 uncultured Candidatus Saccharibacteria bacterium | reverse complement strand
TCCCATTGGTGTTTACTTTAGCTTTGCTATTTTTCTTTTATGGTGTAGCCAAATACATTTGGTCAGAAGACAAATCTAAAGGCAAAGAAATAATGACTTGGGGTGTAGTAGCTTTGTTTGTGATGACTTCCATATGGGGTATTATTTATTTCATTCAAGATGAAGTGGGAATAAACAATACGATAGTTCCAACCGGAATACCCAATGTTAGTCGGTAGATGGATTTTTCAAAAATGTTATAATGTAAACAAATGGTCGTTCAAATTATAAATTATTATTTTTAAAAAATATGAAGAAATTATCTTTAACATTGGGTCTCTTTTTGCTTCCAGTTTTCACCTTTGCTCAGCAATTGGAAAATGTAGATAATCTTGTAAGTTCGGTAGGGGACATAATAAACAAAATCATTCCAATAATGTTTACTATCGCTTTACTTGGTTTCTTCTACGGATTGGTCAAATATATTTTTGGCGATCAGGACAGAGAAGCTGCAAAGAAGACCATGGTGTGGGGTGTGGTAGCACTCTTCGTTATGGCAGCCGTTTGGGGCCTTGTTAATTTCATTGGTGATGCAGTTGGTATAGATAGAGATTCTGCTCCAGATGTCGGCAATCTTATCCCAACTCCTTAATTCGTAATTGAAAAAATGAAATCAAAAAATGCCCTTGGGCATTTTTTGATTGTAAACTTATAAACTAATCATTCTTGATAAATATTTTGGTCAAATATAAAATAGTATTATGGATTCGATAAAAGATCTTCTTGGTCAAATTATAATTTTAATAATAAACCCTCTCATAATTCTTGCTTTCGTGGTCGCTACAGCCTATTTGTTTTATTCAATAATTCAGATGATTTGGAATTCTGATGGGAGTAATTTAGCCGAAAAAAGAAAAAGTGTAATATACGGTATTGTTGGAATGTTTGTGATGTTTTCTGTTTATGGGATTTTAAAGATTGTTCTTGAGACTCTAAAAATTAAGTGTGAATTTTTCTTCTGTTGATTTTTGATCAAAAAAAGAGGAGCCCAAGCTCCTCATCTAAGTTGTTTGCCGAGAGTCAGCCTTATTAGTAGAGGCTTGTCTCCCAGAGACTCGAACGAAACACTACTCACGAGATCGGGTATTTCAGCGTATTTACCGTCCTTCGTCGGTAGGTCTATTGAACTCTTACCTTTTGGAGATCGGAAGTGGAATCTGTAGGGTTCGTTTCCAGACTTTACTCTGCCCCACGAATATTCCCCCCAATTTTCCACCTCAATCTCTTCTGAAGGTTTTCCGACTGGAGCAAGGACTATCCTTGTTTCTGTCGGCAAAAGCCCCGCTTGACGAGAAGCCGCTATGAGTTTTGGTCCCCAACAGGCCTTTCCTCCACCGTACTTTTCGTCGTGTTCCCAGTGTTTGGTGCCCTCTTTAGCAAGAAGCCACTTTGCATAGGCGTCTTGATCTTCTTCTCTGTTTAGATCGGGGTCTGGCCCAAGGACCTCCTTAGCCTTTTCTCTGTGGATTTCCAAGAACTGGTATTTACCGAAAGCACTTGTTGGTTTGATTCCTTTCTTCGGTATGCCTTTGTTTTTGAGGGGGGTAACACCGTCTTCTTCAAATTGCTTCCCTCCAGATTCGCACTCAGCAATTGCCTTAAGCACGGTGTCTTGAGGCAATTGCTTTGTCAATTCTTCTAGGGATAACATTTCGAAGTATCTTTTAGTTGGTTCACCTGTTTTTTCTTTGCAGTTGATTTTGACTGGGTCAAACCATCCAGCAATAACAACTACGCAGATTATCCACCCCGCTATTTTTTCGCCTTTGCTCCCTCTACTAAATAGATAAGCCATCAAGATAATTCCTGCGTTTGTCAGAAGAAACATCTTAATGTTACCGAAGTAGATAGACCAAAAAGAAGGCAAGGCAAGTGCGATTAAAGCGTTCAATGCAAGAACGCTCAAAAAAGCTATACCTACAGGCGAACTAATTGTTTTGCTAAATTCTCTACCGTTTTTGTTCCAAGTTTGAACAATGACGAAAATAAGAATTATCGTCAATAACAAACTTGCCAAAATTGTTTGCGAAGATGACGTTGTGCCTTTTTTTGCTATTTCCACCTCAATATTTGATGTTAGAGTGTAGAAATAACCAACCAACATAATTGAAGCGATAAAGGCAAAAAGAAAGAGGGTAACAACCAACACCTTAATCTTGAATAGCGTGGGTTTTTTTGAAGATTGTGCGGGAGTCCCACTTGGCCCTAAGAGTTTTTTTATCATTCGAGTTCCTTTCAAAAATCTTATCCGCTTTAGATTATATAATAAAAGATTTAAAAAAGCAACCCCACAATATGAAATTGGGGGGTTGAAATTTAAGAACCAAAAAACTCAAGTCTTGGTCTTCTCGCCCTTCCCTCCACTTGGGGGAATGGCAATCAAAGCTTGAGGAGCCTTTGATTTGCTGCCGGCCACGTAGGTAGTTACTTTTGAATTACCAATTCTTTCGGCCACCAAGACGTCTGCAACATGAACTCCTGGGCCTCCGGTTGGTCCTACAATGGTTTCGTTAATCAGCAGTTTTTGAGCCTCGACTCGTTTCCTTATTGCTTCTGCTTCTTTTTGTGCAGTCACCACGATGGCCTCTCCTTTTCTTTCCGCTTCCTCAATAGCGGCATCACCTTTAAGAATGGCCATCCTCTTAGCCTCGATGGCTTTCTGAGTTTCTCCAGTAGCCTCGATACTGATAACTTCACCCCTCACAATCATTGAGCCCAGTTTGCCAAACAAACCATCTGGTTTAGCATTTTCGTAATCAGGGTTACCATCACTTTTGAGAGTGATGCCGTTGAGTTTGTCGATTTCTATCCAAAGGTCACTATCTTTTTCGTCCTTGCTTGCTCGCATACCTTTTACAGCCTCAAATGTCTTTTCTGCGACATGCAGACGAATCATTGCTTGGACCATGGCATTAAAGAGAGCCGTAGAATCTGGATTCAAGAAAAAAGCTCTTACGGGGTATAGGTGCCACACTATCATTGCCACCGTAATCTTTATTTGAATATTTCCCGATATCTCAACGTTATCCATTACTACTGGATATGTGAATTGGAAAAAGAATTCAGATACAGGTTTGTTTTTGTCGGAGGTTTTGGATATAACCTGAAAAGTTGGCACTTTTACACCATCAATCTCTGTTTCGATTTGCTTGAATTCCGTCCATTTCCATTCAGGAAATGTTCTGATGGTTCGATAAAGACCGAGCCATTTTACACCTAAATAGTTTTCGAGAATGATCTCGATTTCACCTGAAGGTGTTTCTTTTCCACCGATAAAGAAACATTTTCCACCTTTTAGTTTCTCGACAGGTTCGAGATGCCACCCGACTACGCCTTCAAGGACGTCAACAATTTTTCCTTCGAGTGATACGAAACTAAACGTCCCTGGTCGAGGTATTGGGGCAAAAAATCTCTTGATCGGTTTGTTTGCTTGTTTTTTGATCATGCTGCCAATCCATAGACCAATTGCGAACAGGGCGAAGATCAAAATCAAAAAAACAAAAGCAACCCAAAACACAAAAACATTGTTCATCTTATTGGTTTCTTCCTTTCAAAAATCTAAGTATCAAAGATACTATTTTTCTTCAAAATTATATAATATTTGATCAAAAAATACAAGCAAAAACCGACCTTGCGGACGGTTTTTGCACTTATTGGGTTTTCATTCTCATAAGCCGAATTCTGTTTCTAACAACAATTTATCTAGGTCTTAAATTACTTTAAGACTCAAGCGGCACTACCAGCACCACTTTGATTTCAAAATTTTGAAATCAAAGTGGTGCTGGTCACGGCCTTGCACACAAGTAAGGATTTAACCGTTGCACTCCAATGTTGCCATTGGACTATTCCACTAAGGAACTCTCTACCTTTCGGCTTTGACGTCTCTGTTCGCACCTCTATCCTCGCGCCTGCCCGAAACGCTCTCGCGTATACGAGGCGGGCGAGGACGACGGGCGTTACCCGCTACCTTTTCCAATTGAATGGAAGTGTGTTCGGACTTTCCTCCCCCCACCACTTTTTTAAAAAAGTGGTGGGGGGTAGTTGTCGAAATGAAAACCTATCTCTATTATAACATAATAAAATATTTTTTCAAATTTTGTGCTGGGGGGAGGACTTGAATCTTACAGATTCAGTATCCCAATTGGATTTTTTAGAATCATTCAAAAATTTCAGGATTATGAAAAATCTCAATAGGGCTTCAAGTCCGCATAACGCTCCGAATTTATTCGGAGCTATACCTCCCCATCACCTCACTTTGTTCGGTGCTGGGGAGAGGACTTGAACCTCCACGGATTGCTCCACTTGCTCCTAAGGCAAGCGCGTCTGCCATTTCGCCACCCCAGCGTTTTTTTAATATAACATATATTAATTTATTCCAAAATATTCCTCTGTATCGGACAAATCTGAAAAAATTCAAAAGAGTTTGAATTTTTTTGCTTGTCCGCCCAGTAGGATTTGAACCTACGACCGTTCGCTTAAGAGGCGACTGCTCTACCAACTGAGCTATGGGCGGATATTAGAAATATACTATAAATTTTTACAAAAGAAAATTTACCTCCAGTCGTCAACAAAATATTCATAACCCCCAATAAGGACAGGTGTAGACAAAAAGTACCAAATTATTACATCATCTAAAGGAAAAGTTTTACCAAAAAAAGAGGTGTTAAATAAATATTCTCCAGGCCACCACCAACTGCCTATTATTAAAGATATTGTTTCGTAATAAAAGAAAATCAAAGCAAAAAATAAAGTTGGTTTTATTACTTTTTTTAATAGATGTGGGTTATTGAAAAATATAATTATTGCCGGTAAAAATAGGAGGGGGATTGATATGGTGAAATAATTTAAAGTTATTAGATTTTTATTTACAAAAAATAAAGTATATACAATGATTGCTCCCAAAATATAAATTGTGACAAGAAATTTAAATTTGGAGGATATCTTTTTTGTATAATCTCTGTCAACAAAGTATTCATAAAAACTTAAACCCCATAAAAAATTTAAAAATGCAAAAAACATATTTTCTAATGGGATAAGCCCGAAAGGTCTAAAGAAAACTGATTGAACATCCCAGACATTTGCCAATCGAGCCGAAAGCTCTACCGCTGGAGCCATTATAATTGTCGTTACAAAAGAAAAAATAAATATTTTTAATTTTGATTTTTTCAACCAAAAAAAATTCAAAATTGTTGGCGGAACTAAGACCAAAATAATCGAAATTATATACACAGGTTTCAATAACAAGACAATAAATCCTGCGATCAAGACATAACAAAAAAGAAACAGAATTTTTTTACTCTTACTCATTTTTTTCAAAAATTTTGTGCTCTATTCTTGAATTAGTGCGAACCCATTTCGCCGCCGCAGGCGGCAAAAATGTGCGAACTATTTTCAGAATAGAGCACCATTTAGGAAATTGCAAGTTTGATATTGGTGCCTGGGGTGGGACTCGAACCCACAAGGCCTTGCGACCAAAAGATTTTAAGTCTTTCGTGTATACCATTCCACCACCCAGGCTTTATAACCATATTAACAGAAAAAATGATTTTTTAAAAAGAGTAGTTTTAGAAAATTCTGGAGGCCTAGGGCGGAATCGAACCGCCGTATAAGAGTTTTGCAGACTCTTGCCTTACCACTTGGCGACTAGGCCTGAATAAAAAGTATTTTAGCTTTTATTTGCTTAATTTTCAATCGTATTATTTTCGTTTAGAAGCTCGTCAATCCTTTGTCTATTGTGTTCTCCTTCGTCTATCTCGAAATCTATTTTTGGTGCAAAACCGAAAGATTTTTTACTCATTACAAATCTTCTGAAATCAATTCTTCTGCGTTTGGCGAAATCTAAAGCAGATTTTTCACTTTCTCTTGGCATGGTAGTGAAGTAAACTATTGCTCTTCTTCCTTTGTCTAAAATATCAACTCTTGTGATAGTTATTAGAGATTCTCCATTTGATTCGTTTTCAAAATATTCTGCGGCAAATCTTGATATCAAAGAAGCATATTTTTCATCTTTATGACCTGAATTCATTTTTTTATTTTTGATATTGCTTTTAACATATCTCCGGGGGCTATTTCTATTTTTGATTCAAGCATCATTCCGAATTCTTCCTTTTCTTTCACTATGTCTGTTTTTATTTTTTGAGATTGGATCTCTTTTATTCTTCCTTCTCCTACCTCTACCTCTCTTCTAAAAATTTTTACAACTGAACCAGATTTTATTTCGCCTTCTTCAGTTCTGCCCCCAACCACTTGTTTATCCTTATTTTTGCTGAATGTTTTCAATATTTTTGCTACACCTGTTATTGTTTCTTCTTCTTTGATCGGAGTATTTTCCTTTATTTTTTCTTTAACATAATTCAATAGTTCATAAATTATGTTGAAATTTTTTATTATAATATTGTCTCTTAAGGCTAATAATTCAGCATTTTTATCTATCTCAACATTAAATCCGATGATAAGACTCTTTTTGATATTGGCCGTTTTCTCATCTTTTTCTGTTATTGATCCTATACCTTTTGATACTATTTTTACACAAACATTCTCGTTATTTATTTTTCCTATTTCTTGTTCTATAGCTTCAAGAGATCCATAGGTATCAGTTTTTAATATGATAGTGAGAGGTGAAACATCATTTGATTCTGTAATTTGTTCAATATTTTTAAAAGCAGGTTTTTTTTCTGAATATTTAAAGGCCTCTTCTTTTGAATAAAAAGTTTTAAACTCTTTTCCCACAGCCGGGATTGCGCTCCACCCCGTTATTTTTATTGGACTTGATGCGACAGCTTCTTTTATTTTTGTTCCATTATAATTTTCTATTATCCTGACTGGTGCAAAAGCCCCTTCCGTAGAAACAAAATCTCCCACCTTTAATTTGCCATTTTTCACTAAAATTGTGGCAGAAACACCTTCTTTAGGATTTAGTTTGCTTTCTATTACAAAACCTTCTGCTTTGCATTCTTCGCAAGTTTTTAAATCTTCAAGATCTGATTGCAAAATTATCATTTCTAAAAGTTCGTTCACGTTTTCACCTGTTTTTGCAGAAATTGGTACGACTGGTATGGTGCCACCCCAACCTTCGACAAAGACTTCGTTTTCGGCAAGATCTTGTTTTGTTTTATCTGCATTGGCCCCATTTTTGTCTATTTTGTTTATTGCCACGATGAATGGCATCGAATTTTTTCTTATACAATTTAGAGCTTCTATTGTTTGAGGTTTTACTCCATCTTCAGCTGATACGACGAGTACTGCAATATCGGCCACAGAAGCACCTCTTTCTCTAATTGAACAAAAAGCTTCGTGCCCAGGTGTATCAAGAAAAGTTATTTTTCTTTTTTGACCAGAAATATCGCAAATAGCTTCGTAGGCAGATATGTGTTGAGTTATGCCCCCCGCTTCTTTTTCAGTGGTGCTAGTCTTCCTTATGTAGTCGAGAAGGGTTGATTTGCCGTGGTCTATATGACCCATTACAACCACTACCGGCGGTCGATTTTTTTCTTTTTTTTCTTCCATTTTTTGTTGAGCTTAAAATTTTCGCACTGGCGCGCATTATACACTAAATTGTGATATTATTCAAAAAATGTTAAACAATTTTTTTAAAAAAAGAATATTCCTTGATCATGCTTCAATCACTCCTGTCGATCCGTTGGTAGTAAAAGAAATGGTTATGGTTCAAAAAAATTTTTGGGCAAATCCATCTTCTATTCATAGTGAAGGCGAAAAAGCAAAAGAAAAATTGGCAGAATCAAGAAAATCTATTGCTAAAATAATGAGATGCAAATCTGAGGAAATATTTTTTACGAGCGGAGGTACTGAATCTCTGAATTTGGCTATTTTGGGTGTTGCTCGTCATTATAAAAAAATTTTATCAAATAATCCGCATATAATTACAACAAGCATAGAACATCCGGCTGTTTTGGAACCAATAAAATTTCTTCTTAAAAATGGTGAAGCTGAAGTTTCTATTTTAAATCCAAATGAAAAAGGTCTTATTAATCCAAAATCTGTAGAAAGGGAATTGAAGCGAAATACAGCGCTTGTTGTTATTCAGCATGCAAACAATGAGATCGGGACAATTCAACCGATCAGAGAAATCTCTAAAATTCTGAAAGACTT
>CAZRMR010000005.1:1692-7607 GCA_964601245.1 uncultured Candidatus Saccharibacteria bacterium | reverse complement strand
AAAGACTTCAATGAAAAATCTCGTTCAAATCATTTTCCACTTCTTTTGGTTGATGCAAGTCAGAGCACTCTTTATGAAGATGTTTCTGCAGAGAAATTGGGTGCACATATGATAGTGGTTGATGGTATAAAAATTTATGGCCCAAGAGGTATTGGTTTTATTTTTGTAAAAAGAGGAGTTGATTTGGAACCCATTATTTTTGGTGGGGGTCAAGAATATGGTCTTAGGTCTGGTACAGAAAATTTGCCGGCAATATCTGGTTTAGCCAAAGCTTTTGAGATAGCTGTATCACTTAGAGAAAAAGAATCTTTGCGTCTGATCCGATTGCGTGACTATACTATTTCAAAAATTTTAGAAGAAATACCAAATTCTTCATTAAATGGAGATTTGGAAAATCGCTTGCCAAATAATATAAACATTTGCTTTCCAAAACAAGACTCGGAATTTTTAGTTATCAAATTAGATAATTTAGGTTTTGCTGTATCGTCTGCTTCTGCCTGTCATAATCTTTCCTTAGAAAACAGTTCTCTCGTCATAGAAAATATAGGCAAAAAAGATTGCGCTCCATCTTCTCTTCGTATTACTCTTGGTCGTGATACCAAAAAATCTGATTTAGATTCTCTTATCTCTGCTCTCAAGAATATGGTCAAATAAATATTGTCTCAGATATCCACTAATTGTTTTTGTTTTTTTATTTTGTTATTATTATTTTAAATAAACTTTTTATTTTTTAACTTTTTTAGATGTAATGGAAGATTTAACTAAACATCAACTAATTCTTCTAGTCTTGCTTGTAACTTTTGTTACCTCCATCGCTACAGGTATAATAACTTTTACTCTTCTTCAGCAGGCCCCCGTTGAAGTGACTCAACAAATAAACAGGGTGGTAGAAAAGACAATAGAAAGAGTTGTTACAGAGCCAGGTCAACCAGAAAAAGTTGTAACTACCGTTGTCGTAAATGAGGAAGATAGGATCCTTGAGTCTATATCTAAAAATGAAAAATCAATAGTAAGACTGAAGACAATTGGGGCCGATGGATCTGAAGTTGTTGCTGGTATAGGTTTGGTTATTTTTACCGATGGATCGATAGTTTTTGATTTGAGAGGTTATAATTCAAATCTTTCTTATTCTATAGTTTTTTATGATGGGAAAATCTTTCCATTAGGTAAGACATATATAGATAGAGAGAATGGTTTAATTTTTATAAAACCAAAAATATCTAAAGAAGATTCAAAATATGTCTTTTATCCAGCTGCATTTGGTAATTCAGATTCTTTAAAGATTGGTCAGACTATAATAGCGATAAGCGGCAGAGATTCTAATGCGGTTTTGATAGGCAGGGTAAGACAGCTTGATTTTGCTGAAGACAAAACCACTGTTTCTTCTATAAGTTCAGATATAGCAATAAATAGAAGCAACATAGGTAGCCCAATTCTCAGTCTTTCCGGAGAGATTATGGGTATAGAATATCCAATTTCAGAAGGTGATACCAAGTATTATTACAGACCAATAAATCAGATAAAATCTTCTTTTTCTAAAGCTCAAGAAAATTTGAATAATTAGCTTTTTCTCAAATTTCCTGCTACAATTTAGCTTGTTTTCAGGTTTTTAAATTTGATATTATTTTTTATTAATTTAAAAATGACGCCATTTAATCATTTCACAACAAAAGCAAAAGAGACCATAAGAAGAGCTCACGAGCTCGTTATTGAACGTGGTCAAAATCATGTAAATCCTCTCCATCTCTTAACTGCCCTTGTGTTGCAAGAAGATAGTATGGTTGTTTCAATTTTGGACAAAATGGAAGTAGATACTATACTACTTGCTGATTCATTACTCGAATCTATAGATAATGGAATATCTGGAAATACCGCGAC
Organism: uncultured Candidatus Saccharibacteria bacterium; assembly: GCA_964601245.1. GTDB lineage: Bacteria > Patescibacteriota > Minisyncoccia > Phycocordibacterales > WO2-35-19 > CAZRMR01. Next base: position 5,729 of record CAZRMR010000005.1, on the reverse strand, counting down.
CCCATCTTATCAAATTTATCTAACTCCAGAATTAGCTCAAATTATTGAAAATTCTTCAAAAGTAGCAAGCGCAATGGGGGACGAATTTGTTTCAACTGAGCATTTGTTTATATCTTGCCTTGAAATTCCAAGTCAGGCAAAAGATATACTCTCAAAATTTAAAATAGAAAAAGAAAAAGTTTTGTTTTTAATACAAGAGATAAAACAGGGCAGAATTACAGATACCAAATCTCCTCAAAAAAATAAACATCTTGTAAAATATACAAGATCGTTAACAAAATTGGCTCGAGAGAACAAACTTGATCCGGTTATTGGTAGAGATGAAGAAATTCAGAGAATAGTCCAGATTTTATCAAGAAGGACAAAAAATAATCCGATTTTAATCGGAGAAGCTGGTGTTGGTAAGACTGCTATTGCTGAAGGTCTTGCCATGAGGATTGCTTCTGGCAATATTCCTGAATCACTAAAAGACAAAGAGCTTGTCTCTTTGGATCTTGGTCTTTTAGTGGCAGGTACAAAATACAGAGGGGAATTTGAAGAAAGATTGAAAAATATAATAAAAGATATAGAAAAATCTGAAGGTAAAATAATTTTATTTATAGATGAAATTCACACTATAGTTGGGGCTGGTTCAGCCGAAGGATCTCTCGATGCTTCAAATATGCTTAAACCACCTTTGGCTCGAGGTGAACTTAGGGCTATTGGGGCCACCACCTTAAAAGAATATCAAAAACATATAGAAAAGGACCCAGCTTTGACGCGAAGATTTCAGCCAGTTTATGTGAATGAACCCTCAGTTGATGATGCTATAACTATTTTGCGCGGACTTAAAGAAAAATACGAATTGTATCATGGGGTTCATATAACAGATGATGCGATAAAAGCGGCGGTTAATTTATCTTCAAGATATATTGCTGACAGATTTTTGCCAGACAAGGCGGTGGATTTGATAGACGAAGCGGCAAGCCATCTTAAAATTTCTCTAGAAAATATGCCTCCTATTTTACAAGAGGCTAATTCAAAAATAGTCAAATTGGAAATAGAAAAAGAAGCTTTAAAAAAAGAGGCAGAAGGTAAAAATTCTAAAGCAAAAACAAGATTGCAGGCCATAGAGAAAGAAATAGCTGATCTAAAAGAAAAAACATCTGAAATAGATTTGAAATGGAAAAATGAAAAAGAAACAGTCGGAGAGATAAAAAGAATAAAAAAAGAATTAGAAAGTGCTAGATTAGAAGCTGAGTCTGCAGAAGCTCAAGTTGATTTGGGTAAAGCAGCTGAAATAAGATACGGAAAGATTCCAAATCTTGAAAAAGAATTGGATTCAAATGTTAAGCGTCTAAAAAAATTACAAAGTTCAAGAAGAATTTTGAAAGAAGAAATAACAGAAAACGATATAGCAAATATTGTGGCTAAATGGACTGGGATTCCTGTTTTTAGAATGCTTGAAGAAGAGGCTGAAAAGTTGAATAGAATGGAGGAAGAATTGAAAAAAAGAGTTGTTGGTCAAGATGAGGTGGTAAGAAAAATTTCAGATACCATAAAAAGATCAAGGGCGGGTATTGCAGATCCAAACAAACCAATTGGCTCTTTCATCTTTCTTGGTCCGACTGGGGTTGGTAAAACTGAATTGACCAAAGCATTGGCCGAATTTATGTTTAATGATGAGAAAGCTCTGATAAGAGTTGATATGTCAGAATTTATGGAAAAACATGCAGTCTCCAAACTCATTGGAGCACCTCCTGGTTATGTTGGTTTTGATGAAGGTGGAGGGCTTACGGAGCTTGTCCGCCATAGACCTTATTCTATAGTATTGTTTGATGAGATAGAAAAAGCTCATCCGGAAGTTTTCAATTTGCTTCTTCAAGTATTGGATAATGGTCGTCTTACCGATTCAAAGGGAAGAACTGTGAATTTTAAAAACACAATTATTGTAATGACTTCAAATATTGGTGCTCAATATATAGATAAAATGGAAAAAATTGGTTTTGGAGACAAAGATACAGACGCTTCTTATGAAGATGTTAAAGATAAAGTGATGGAAACAATGAAAGATTATTTCAGTCCAGAATTTCTAAATAGAATAGATGACATTGTTATTTTTGATGTTTTGTCAATGAGTGCAATAAGAGAAATTGTAAAAATCCAAATAGATCTTGTTAAGGAAAGACTTTCTTTGAAAGAAATTTCTATTGAATTATCCGATGATGCTTATGAGTATTTAGCAAAAGAAGGATACAATCCTCAGTATGGAGCAAGACCTCTAAAAAGGGTTATACAAAATAAAATACTAAATCCAATAGCTTCTCTTATAATTTCTAAAAAGATTATGAAAGGTGGTTCTGTTTCTGTTGGTATAAAATCAGGAGAGCTTTCATTTGATTTCAAAAAGGGAAGAAAGGGGTCAATAATTGAAGCTTCTCTTCTCGATCAAACTCCAGAAAAGGCGGAGGTGTAATTTTATTTGATATTCGGTGAGGTGACAAAAAAATTAGGTAAAAGAAAAGCCCCACTTTTCGCATTTCGCTACTTGGTGGGGCTTTGGTTGGTTGGTCAATTGCCAACGAAAAACGACTTGAACTGATTCAGTGCATAATACTCCGGATTGAACAGGTAGCTGATATCCGAACACTGGTAGCACGCCGTCAAAAGAAAAATAATGGTGAGAACTGCCAAGACAACGGAAGCCAACCCACGACTGCCGGAGCAATTGCCCTTCTTGTCGAGATCGATCGATTTGCCGATGTAGCGGACAGCAATCGTTACCAGAAATACTTCCAATATGATCCAGAAAATGGCGAAGTATCCTTCGACGTATGCTTGCCGAACGAGTACTTGCCAAAGATGATCGATAGTCGTGCCCATTTTTTGGGCTAACATATCAATGCGTTTCAGTAATTCTTCCGAGACTTCTTTCACTCGAGAGCTTCTCCTTTCTTTTTTTATTTTTGCATATAGTATAATCTATGTCAAGTGTTTTATTGATTTTTCATAAACATTTGGCAAAACAATATTTTTTATCTCACCATCATTCTCATGTAATCAAATTTTATCTCCTTTGTTAAAGTATTGAGTTTTTAAATTTAATTTTTTCAGTCAAAAATGATGGGATTCGGTCAGGAATAAATTATTTGCCGTCGCAAATAATTTTTCACGACCCTGCCTCGCGCCAAAATGCTGTTGCATTTTGACTTCGCTCCGCTCCGTGCGCTCCGGCTTTCGAATCCCTCCCGTTGTGCGTATGCACAAAAATTAAAACAGGCATTTCAACCTGTTTTAATTTTGCGCTGTGCGCCGGGAGGGAATTTCTCCCTCGACTCAAAATTTTTTCAGTCAAAAAATTTTGGTCTGGGCACCGACTCATGGAAATTTTCTGCTGAAAATTTCACATTCCGTCGTTCGAATCCCTCACGCAAGCAAAGCAGTTTGCTTGCTCTGGGCCACGAAAAAACTGCCATAAGCAGTTTTTATCGTGTGCGCCGGGAGGGATTCGAACCCCCGTAGGCCTAAGGCCGACAGATTTACAGTCTGTTGTAATTGACCACTCTACCACCGACGCAACACTTTGTATTTTAGCATATTTTATGCTTATATCAATATTTAATTTATATAAATTTTTAAAAAATATTTGATTTGATAAATATTAAAAAGGCAAAAACATATTTTGCTTTACTTTTTTTCTTGTGCTAGAAATATAGTCAGGAGTTCTTATGAAAAAAAATATCTCGTTGGTGCTCCTTTTCTTTTTTCTTTTTCCTCTTTTTGGTCAAGAAAAGATGAAATCGGCAAGATCAGCTTTTTCTAAAGCTGAAGAATCATATCGTAAATTAATTACTGTGGTGAAAGATTTAGATACTCTCTTTCCCGAAGAAAAGCAAATTTCTCCCTATTTTGAGAGAGAATACAGAGAACTTTTCTTGCTGGTTTATTACGCAGAAGGAAAAGATACTTTGCGCCAATCTGAAATTGCACAACTATCTCTTAATGTTTCAGATAGTTGGCTCAGAAGTTATAATCTTGTGCGTAATTTTGTATTGAGG
>CAZRMR010000005.1:597-1573 GCA_964601245.1 uncultured Candidatus Saccharibacteria bacterium | reverse complement strand
TTGATGAAGATTATGAAGGAAAAAATGGAAGCAGATTTTCTTATTGTGATTTCTTCTGTAATAATATGTCTGTTTCTTGTCGCTTTGTTTTTTCACCTCTTGAACGGTGGCCCCCAAAAGATAGAGGAAGAAGATCAGATAGATTAACGCTCTAACGGGTTTATCAGACATTCTTGCTCTCAAAGTCTCGACACTCTCGAGACTTTTTGTTTTTTAAAAAATCTATATATTTCATTTTATTAATATTGGCTCTCTTTCTATTAATATTCCAAATTTTTTAAATATTTTTTCTTTTATTATTTTCTCCGCTTTTAGTATTTCTGAGGCACTAACTTTTTTAGGATTTGTAAGTACCAAAGCATTCTTTTTGTATATCAAAATATTTTTTATCCACTTACCTTTTAACCCCGTTCTTTCTATAAGCCAACCAGTTGGTATTTTTATTTTTTTACCAACTTCGTAATAGGGGATATCTGGGTTTTCTTTTTTTATTTTTCGGAATAATTTTTTTGTTATGAGCGGGTTTGTAAAATAAGAACCAGCGTTTGGTGTTTTCTTATAATCTGGCAATTTATTTTTTCTTATTTTTATAATAGCCTCTCTTATTTCTTTTAGATTGGGACTGATTTTGTGTCTATTTTCAAAATATTCCAATATATCTTTGTATTTTGGTATTTTAGTTTTTCTTTTATTTAATTTTATTTCAATACTGCACACAATGTATTTATCAGGTCTTTTTTTAAAGATACTCTCTCTATAAGAAAATTTGCAGTCTTCTTTTTTTAGATATTCAAAAATATTTTTTTCTCGATTATAGACATAAACCTTTTCCAAAACTTCTGAAATCTCGGTACCGTATGCTCCTATGTTTTGGATTGGTGCGGATCCTGCTTTGCCTGGAATTAAAGATAAGGCCTCAATACCGACTAAATTTTTTGAAACAGCAAAATTGACCACCTTGTCCCAATCTTCTCCG
>CAZRMR010000005.1:0-497 GCA_964601245.1 uncultured Candidatus Saccharibacteria bacterium | reverse complement strand
TCCTTCCCCGAGAGGAATTAGAGGCAGTTTTTTGTTCTGAGCAAATTTTATAGCCTCTCTTATTTCTTCTGTTTTTTTGATTGTTATAACAAAAGAAGCTCTAGAGGGTGCTCCCATCGAATTTTTTATTTGAGATGATTTGTCCACAATCATGTTAGATTATATATATCATATATGATATATTTAATGTATGAGAAATGTGGACAACCAAAAGGCTATAGGAGTTTTGGTTGTCCACAATCATAGGAGTTTTTATAAAAAAATTGAGAGAAAAGAGGTCTCTAACTCAAGACGAGCTGGCAAAAAGACTCAAAACTTCTCAGAGTGCAATAGCCAGAATTGAGTCCGGAAATCAAAATCTAACAGCCAGTGAACTTTTAAGGATTGGTGATGCTCTAGATCACAAGATTGTGTCGCTCTCTAATTCATATGATTTTAAAATTGTAGGTGGACGAAAACTTAGTGGCACGATAAAAACCAACACTTCAAAAAATGGA
>CAZRMR010000004.1:18683-39428 GCA_964601245.1 uncultured Candidatus Saccharibacteria bacterium | reverse complement strand
AACTCTTCTTTATTTTCTTTGTTTTTTTCTTTTTTATTATCTAAATCGTTTTGAGATTGATGCCATTCTTTTATGATTTTCTCAACTTCATTTTTAGGGTTAGTATAATAAGCTCTAGATATTTCTATAACTTTTTCTCTAAAAGAAATTTCTGGTTTTGGAATAGGCGGTAGAGTGGTTGCCGAAAATGGTTGGCTCGCCACACCATCAATCATAAGTTTTAAATAAATTTGGACAAACCCCAAATTTACAATATCTTCCATAGTAAAAACTGGAGCAAATTCTTTTTCTAAAATCTCGGCATCATAAGAACCAACCCTAAAACAAATCATAGTACCGACATTTCCAAAAACAGCAGCTCTTACTTCCTCCGCCATCTGTTCAATATATTGATGAGTTATATTTAAAGATAACTTATATTTTCTTGCTTCAGATAAAATATCTGCAAAACTTTTGTTAGCAAAAGATTGAAATTCATCAACATATAAATAAAAGTTCGGCATATTTTTTATCTCGCTTGCCGAAGCATCCGCTCTGCTCATTGCCGAAAGATATATCTTAGTAACAAGCATTGAACCTAAAAGGTTTGCATTGTTTTCTCCAACCAATCCTTTAGAAAGATTCACTATTAAAATCTTTTTTTCATCCATTACCTTTCTTAGGTCAAAGGATGATTTTGATTGTCCTATAATATTTCTAATTAATGGATTTGAAGTAAATTGACCAATTTTATTCTGGATAGCCGGAATGGCTTCAGCAGCAAACCTATCTGTATAACCAGCAAACTCTTTCGTCCAATAATCTTTGACCGACGGATCAGTCACATTTGCAACAACTTTATTTCGATAAGCTTTATCAGAAAGCATCTTGTTTATCCCAAGAAGAGTCGCTCCCGGATATTCAAGCAAAGCCAAAATGGTATTTTGCAATATGTATTGCATTCTATCCGAAAAACTTTCTTCTCCAAAAACTTTTTCAAAAGCACTCATGAGACCAGACAAAACCAAATGTCTTCTCATTGGACCCACATCTTCCATAACATTAAAAGAAATTGGGTGCTCAGTATCAAACGGTGCAAAATATATAACATCTTTAATTCTCTCTTCCGGAATATAATCAAGTAAAAGATCCGCTGTTTTGCCGTGCGGGTCAAGAAAAGCCATACCATTACCATTTTGAATATCTTGAATTGCCATATTTTCAAGCATGGTAGATTTACCCATTCCAGTTTTTCCAATTGAGTAAATATGGCGCAACCTATCTTCTTCTTTTATGCCAAATTTTACCCGCTTATTGCGCGCGTCAGTTTCGGCAAAATAAGTTATTTTATTAGACTGATCCATCGTTAAAATTATACCACAAAGAAAAAAGTAAAAACAAAACTTTAAACAAACGAGGCTTATTCTGCGGTTTTTTAAAATTTTGTTTTTACTTTTTTCTTTTCAATCTTTAAATTTTATAAATTTAATTATTGAAAGTTACTCCGAGAGTAGCGCTTCTCTTGTATAACGATTGCTTGGATCCCAAAGCATCCAGCTATCCAAACCGACATCATACGTTGCTTGTATTTGAGTTCGAACCATTTCGGTAGTATAGGGCACAGGATAATCAAAATCTTGCAACCAAGGACGCAATTGTTTTTTGCCCAACCTTTTTTCTAATTTTTCATTATAAAATTCATTTTTTATTTTTTCTGTAGTAGAAGCATTCTCTGTATACATCCTATTTACAACCTCTGTTTTCAGAGAGTTTGCTCTGGAAACAGCACTATCCATACTATATTTTATTATTTCATAAGGCACTTTGTTTGGATCAGGCCATCCATTAAATTTTGGAGGATAATGCGATGGATAAACCATCGGAGCAACATAATCAAAATTCAAAAGAGCATATTCCAACACTTGGCCAATATTTAGATCGTCTGTATTGGTAGTCGTCATACCGAACAAATCAGCTGAAGTGACGATTTTATTTTCTGTCATCTTCGCATCTAAATATTCAAAGAAAGATTTGAGAGCTTCTCTTTTTGTCATATTTAAACTATGAGAAAAATAAATGTCTTCCATATTTCCGTCTGAAGGAAATCTTATATAATCAAAATTTATTTCATCAAATCCTATATCATGAGAAGCTTTGGCGATAGAAACTATATAATCCCAAAAAGGTTTTGCCCCCGGGTCAATAAAAGAAAGACCTTTTCTATCTTTCCAGACAGAACCATCTGATTTTTTCTTAACAGCCAATTCTGGATGAGTTTTTGAATAATAAGGATCTTGAAAGACTGTAACCCTGCCAATCACATATATGTTTTTGTCATGGAGTTTTTCTACAAACTCTTTTAAATCAGAAACTCTGCAACCACTTCCCCCAGAAAAATTTTCACCAAAATCAAAAGCTACTGTGCCGGTATAATCTTTGATATCTATAACAATAGAATTTATTTCGGTCTCTTCCGCCAATTTCACCAATTTTTCCCTAAGACTCGGAGTACCTGCTACGCACTGAGTCATATAGATAGATTTAACTGATTCTGGTGTTTCTATATGTCTTATTATTTTTTCTTTTGACTCAATATTTAGAGGTTCACCGACCAAGGACTGACTATAAGAAGATTCCGAAGAAAAAAGAAAAGATAATACAAACAAAATCAAACCGGCCCCAATCAAAACAATAAAAAATTTTTTGCCGAAATTATTTGTTATCATCCTTATTTACATCTTCTTCTGTTTCTTTTTTAAACTGATCATTAAATGTGAGCTCCTCACTTTTGTAAGAATTTTCTTCTTGAGAAATATTTTTTATCGTCTTTTTCTTTGTTGTATTTTTTACTTGAAGTTTTTTTATCAAAGAAGGTCCTACTGAAACCAAAATCAAAAAAAGGCCAGACAAAAATGTAATATAATTTTTCCAAATGCTTGGAATTCCCAAAAGTGGTATTAAAACGATCCATACACCAAACGAAATATAAAAATTATTTTTTTGCATAAAGACATTATAAATGAACATCGATAAAAAATAAAATGTAAAAAGTGAAAGCCCCCGAAGCTACGCTTCGGGGGCTTGATTGTGCAGTGGCCCTAAGAAACTTTGGAGAGAGCAGTGGCCATCCGGCCGTCCCCTTTCCATTTCGGGTCATGCAAGAGTTGCCCCTCACTCGATCCCCAGAACGCTCTGCCCTTCTCAAAAAGCCAATCGGGAGGATTCCTCCCCTCGATGGCGTCGATAAATTTCCCGACAAGGTTTTCTTCCTGCTCGTCGAGGCCTCTCTTTTCATCCAGTACCTCGATTGCATCGAGGCAGATGGAAAGCTTGGCGCAGAGCCAAGCCGGCATACCGCCGACCTTGGCATCTTTTACCTCACCAGTCAGATGAGGGACGATTCCCTCCTGACCGAAGAGATAATCTTCTAGGAGTTCCGCCGGAGCGGATGCAAAGATCTCGGCCGGCTTGGCCGAGTTTCCAACAATAAATCTTCCTACTTCATTGGCCTTCTTCATGGCCGAGAAGAGAAGATTCCACTGTTCAAGAGTGGGCAAAAACCCACCAGTGAAAAGTTTTGACGTGAGCCTCTGACATGTTTCCCACGGGATCTTGCTCCCGCGAGTGATACCCGTCAAAAAGCCCACCCACGTCTTGACCACCTCATCACCCATCGGCTCATCCAACACCCGAGCCGGCGCTGTAGCCGAAACGGGCTTCGGCACGACCTTCTGGCGTGCTGGTTTCGGATTCTCGACCGCCAACAAAGCGGACGCCACCGAGGATTTCGCCTCGGTACGAGCGACCCCCTTCTCCCCGAATCTGGTCATCGGCTTACGGCTTACGACAGCCGCGATCGCCGACCAAACCGCCGGATCATTTCCGACCAATTTGGCCAACGCCTCCGCCTTTTCCTCTCTCGAGGATTTGGGATCGTCCCATACCCCGATATGTTGGCGAATTTTCTCGATCTTTTCCGCGATAGAATTTCTAATACTCATGGCAAAATCTCCTTTTTTGCCTCTTCTTTTTCAAAAAACCACGCAACGGCTCAAGAGAACTCGTTGCAAAATAATCTACCACATATTATAGCAAATTGTGTACAAAAGTCAAGAGCCCACCTACGCAAAGCGTAAATGGGCTCATTTGTGGCTCAACAGAACCTTTTTATCGTCTTGACCGACCACTTTGGCGAAATAATCGGCCATTTTTTTTGAAAAGAACTTTCTCCCCTTCACCGTCAACACATCACGCGGGGTGATAATAAAATGATTCTCCGGCCTACCCTTCTTCGAAAACTTACGGAGATCAATGAATTGGGGTGGTAAAGATTCTTCACCATTTTCTCTTCTCCATTCCACCATTCCATTTTTATAGAGAAAGAGGTCTGTTTGGAATTCATTAAATCCATAAACTTCTCCGCTAAAATCATCAATCCATAAATCTTCAAGAGAACGAAGTGTTTCCGGATAAATGTTGAAAGCGTCAATAGTTATGGGGAATTTCCCGACTGAAGGCAAGTAGAACAATCCGTCACTAAAATGCCTACTGTCAACAATGGTGTTGATCGCCGAAACAAAAACCAGGCCAGTATCTTGAACGCCGATCCTCGAGAGCTCCTTCTTAACCAACCAATACAGAGACTTTCCGATCTCTGTGTCGGGATAAGGACTCTTCGATTTCCCTAGGATCTTCATCAAATCAACACTAAAATCCTTTCTCTTCCTCTTGAACCTTTTTACAAGCTCATCGCCACTAGAGTGGCGACCGAAGATTGCGTCTTCTAAATCGTGGCCACTCTTAAAAAACATAAGAACACTCCTCTTTACAAGATAATAAATTTATTGTTTTAAGTCAAACACTCTATTTTCTGTTGTTTTTATAGTTATAGATAGTTACCAAAAGAGGTGAACCTATAAATATAGAAGAATATGTTCCGATCGCAATACCTATAAGTAAAGCAAGAGAGAAATTTTGGACACTTTCTGGGCCCCAAATATAAAGAGTGAGTATCGCAAGTAGTGTTGTAAGAGAAGTATTTAGAGATCTTATCAAAGTCTGATCCACGCTTTCCCCCACTATCTGATCGAAATCTTTGCCTTCTTTATATTCATCATTTTTGAAAAGATTTTCTCTGACCCTATCAAACACAACAATAGTATCGTGAACAGAAAAGCCGAGTATAACAAGCAAAGCTGTTACAAAAAGAGTGTCTACCTCTGTCCCAACAAATTCACCAAGAAAAGCAAAAACTCCTACCGGTATCAAAACATCATGAAGCAGAGCAAAAATAGTTACAAAACCGTAAATCCAAGATGAGAGATTCTTGTTTTGTCTAGAAAAAGAAACTTTTCTAAAAGCAAAAGCAATAAAAAGCACTATGGCTATCATTACCAAAATGATAGATATCCAAGATTTTTGCAAAGTCTCTTTACCAAGAACCGGCCCAATGTTACTAAAATTTTTCTCAATTGGTTTAAATCTTCCACCAAAAGAAATTTCTTCAAAAATTTTATTCTTTTCTTCCTGACTTATTTCTTTTGTTCTTACTATAAAACCATCGCTAGATTGCCTGATCGAGGCATCTTTAAAACCAATTTTAAGAAAAACATCATTTACATCATTTATATTTGGTATATCTTTTTCAAAATATACTTCAAGCAAACTGCCCCCGACAAAATCAACGCTCGGTTTCAAACCCCAAACAAATATTGAAACAAGAGAACTTATTACGAGAACAAAAGAGACAATGTATGATATTTTTCTGTATTTTATTATATTCATATTTTTATTTTTTATCTTCGGAATTTTCAGAACTCAAAGCAAACAAAATAGTCCTCGAAGCGGTAATTGCACTAAACATTGAAACCAAGACACCGATCAAAAAAACAAGAGCAAATCCTTTTATCATTGCGGTAGAAGCGAAATAATAAAGAATGATCGCTGTTATAATACTTGAAATATTTGAATCTCTGATAGAACTCCAAGCTCGATGAAAACCTTCTTTTAGAGCTTCGTATTTATTTTTTCCTTTTTTCAATTCTTCTTTTGTCCTCTCAAAAATTAAAATATTTGCATCAACCGCCATACCGATAGAGAGGATAAAGCCGGCAATACCGGCAGCAGTCAAAGTGACCGGAATTAATTTAAATAACAAAAGATTTATTATTGTATAAATAGCTAAAGCAATTACTGCCACAAAACCTTCAAATCTATACCAGGCCATCAAAAATATAGCAATTATTATAAAAGCATAAATTCCGGCTTCAACGCTTTGGCCAACCGCTTTTTCACCCAAAGAAGCACCTATTGTTTGAGTACTCAAAAGAGAAACCGGCATTGGCAGAGCGCCATAATTTAAATCTCTGACTATTTGTTTTGCTTGATCAGGAGCAAAGTCTCCGGTGATGACTGCTTCTCCACCACTTATTTCTTCTCTTATAAACGGAGCTTCAATCAAATTTCCATCAAGAAAAATACCGAGCACCGAACCCGTGTTTTCTCTGGTTATTTTTGCAAACAAATTAGATCCTTCTTCGTTGAATTTTAAGCCTATCATTGGTTTACCAGAAACGTTTTGATCAAATTGTATAGTTGCTTTTTTTAACATTCTTCCGGTAAGACCAGTACTCAAAAAAACATCAGAAATTAAAACATTCTGCGGATCAGTTCCAGATTTTATTTTTGATTCTGCTTCTTTTGAAAGAAGTTTGAATTCCAAAATAGGAGTTTCTCCTATTCTTTTTATTGCCTCATTTATATCAGTAACACCCGGCAATTCTACTATCAATCTATTTTCTCCATCATTTAAAATACCCCCCTCTTCCGTTTGTACTAATGGTTCAGAGACTCCAAAAAGATTTACCCTCCTTTCAATCGTGTCTCTCAAAGACTGCATAGCAGAAGAAATTTGAGAAGAATCTATGTTTGATGTATCGGCCTTATAAACCAAATGGCTACCACCAGACAAATCGAGACCGAGCTTAAATTTTTTATCTGACTGATTTTTTTCACTATTCCAAACAAAAAAACCGGCCCACACAGCTAAAGCCACAATTATAATTGCCCAAAATCGGTATTTACTCATAAAAGAAACAATATAACAAAATCTTTCCAAAAACAACTAAATCCCGCTCCTCGAAAGAAGGGCCTTGATGGTCTTGAGAGCAATTTTTAGATCAAGCATAAGTGATCTATTTTTGATATAATATAAATCATAAGAAAGTTTTCTTCTTGTTTTTTCAGAATCAGCACTGATCTTTGGCGGATCGACATGATAAAGTTGAGCCCAACCAGAAAGTCCTGGTTTTATAAGATGTCTTATATTGTAATAAGGTATTTCTTCTTCATATTGTTTTACAAGAGAAGGTATTTCTGGTCTTGGTCCTATCATAGACATATCTCCCCTTATAACACTGATTAGTTGTGGCAATTCATCTATTCTTGTTTTTCTCAAGAATTTACCGATCCTTGTCACTTTATTGCTACCATCCTCTTTCATGCTTCTAAATTTTTTCACTCTTATTATTTTGTTGTTCTTACCAATTCTTTCTTGCTCAAAAAATATCGAGCCTCCATCATCAAATTTTATAAAAATAGCCACAAAAGGATAAAAAATTAAGGAAATAATACCCAAAATAGAAGCCAAAAACACATCCATCATTTGTTTTAAAATATCATAAGCAATTCTTGATTCTGTAGATATATTTTCTAAAAACCAATTATATCTAACTAAAGAAAGAGGCTCCCTATCAAAAATATCCTCGTATATTTTATACATATCTATAAATTTCACTCTTGAAAAAATGAGATTATATAAATGAGGAAGTATTGGTTCTACTTTTTCATTTTTCAAATCAATAGCGATTATCTGGACATCTTCAGAATAAACTCTTGAGAGTATTTCTTCTTGAAAATCCATTCCAGAAATTTTATTTAGATCTACAGAAGATATAAATTCTAAACCATATTTAGGATTGTTGTTTACCTCTTCCAAAAGATCTTTCATTTCTTCTCCGCTGCCTATTATTATCCCCTTTTGTTTTGAAAGTGGCCTAAAAAATATATCCCCATAAATTCTCCAAACTAAAATCAAAATAAAAGAAATAAAAAGATAAATAAATAGATTAGTTTTTGGAGCAATACCAAAATATGGAATAAAGTAAAAAAACAATACAGCAATGAAACTATTTGCGATTTGGGCGTTGAGTACACTGGTTGGTAATTTGCTCTTTAAAATAAGGGTGTGCTTTTCATATAAACCAGAAATAAAAAACACCAGAAGCCAAACCCCGATTATTATAGTAAAAGGATAAAAGTGCAAATCCCAATATTCCGAAGAAGGTATCTCGCCATATCTTACAAATAATGAAAACCAAAGGGAAAAATACAAGAGGAATATATCTCCAATAAAAAGCCCTAACGTCTCCTTTTTACCAGAAATTGTCATATTTAAACAATATAATACATCATTTTCACCAAAAATACAAAAATGATACCTTATTTATTTTTGATCTAATATTGAAATTAGAGCTATATTATGGAAGAATTTACTAGATGGAAGAAGAACATCATAAAAAAAGGAAAATCCTATATGTTATAACAAAGGGAAATTTTGGTGGAGCTCAAAAATATGTCCACGATTTGGCCGTATCTTTACCAAAAGATAGATTTTATACATTAGTAGCTTGTGGCACAAAAAACGGAACAACTCTCAAAGAAAAAGTTCGGGAAAAAGGAATAGAAACTATTGATTTAGAAAGCTCAGAAAGAGAAATAAGCTTAAAAAAAGATTTTAAAACTTTAAAAGATTTAATAAATTTAATAAAAAAAGAGAAGCCAGATATTATACATTTAAACTCTTCTAAAATCGGATTTCTCGGCGCTTTGTCTGTCTTATTTCTAAAATTTTATTCCAAAATACATAATACATACTCCATACCTCACTCCGTCTTCACATCTCACGGCTGGGCTTTCAACGAAAAAAATAGATCAAATTTTTCTAAAATAATTTTTTATTTAGCCCATTACGCAACGGTCTTAATATGCGATAAAACAATAGCTGTATCTTCAAGGACGAAGAGTGACATTTCTTGGCTACCTTTTATAGATAAAAAAATAGAAGTTATTCATAACGGAATAGAATATTTTGAGACAAAAAAAAGAGAAGACAGCAGAAAAATTTTAGATGAAACAGACTCAGGCAAAAAAATAATAATTTCCTTATCAGAACTACACAATAATAAAGGAATTGATATTGCCCTAAAAGCCATTTCTATGTTATCCGAAGAATACAAAGAAAAAATAAAATATTGTATCGTTGGGGACGGAGAAGAAAAATCAGAATTATTAAAACTGGCAAAAAATTTAAAAGTCGAGACTTGTGTAAATTTTTTGGGATTCTATAAAAACGCAAGGGAGCTTCTTTCAGGAGCAGATATTTTTCTTCTACCCTCTCGAACAGAAAACCTACCTTTTTCTCTTCTGGAAGCTGGATTCGTTGGCCTTCCTGTGATATGTACAAATGTTGGAGGAAATTCTGAAGTAATAAAAGATATGCAAAATGGCATATTGGTCCACCCGAGAAACTCAAAGGAAATAAAAGAAGCAATTTTATATCTTTTAGATCACCCAGAAAAAGAAGAAGAATTTGCTAATGAGATAAGAAAAACTATCACAAACTTCTTTTCTTTTGAAAGAACACTTAAAAAAACGGAAGATTTATATAATAGCTTGAATTAATTTTTAAACCACGCCAATCATTTCATTTTTTACCTCTTCTTTATGGACGGCCCTAGCATAGTTAGCTTGCCCCATCAAAATACCTACACTCAAAAATTCAGCCAATAAATGTGAGCCCCCATAGCTCATAAAAGGCATCGTTATACCGGTGACGGGCAACAACCCTATGTTCATACCAACGTGAATAAAAAAATGCAAGAAAAAAAAGGAAGCAATACCCAAACCATAAAGAGTTTCAAAATTTGTAGCTCCTTTTTTCGCAATATCTAAAATTCTCCAAAACACAATGCCATAAAGAGAGAAAAGCACCAAAACTCCTACAAAACCCCATTCCTCACTAAAAGCAGCGAAAATAAAATCGGTCTCATATTCTGGCAAAAATTTTAATTTAGATTGACTACCCAAACCAACACCTTTACCAAAAATCTCTCCAGAGCCAACCGCTATCATAGACTGATAAGCATTATAACCAGCACCAGAAATATCGGTCAGAGGATTTAAAAAAGAAATAATCCTATCTCTTTGGTAATCTTTAAAAACAAAAAACCATAAGGTACCAAAAGCTAAAATGCAAATCAGAAAAACGGCAATGAGATGTTTTTTTGAAATTCCTGAAAATAAAACCATCGAAAACCAAATGAGAAAAATTATAACAGCTGAACCAAAATCCGGCTGTAAAAAAACCAAAACAAAAACTAAAAAAGTATAAAAACCAGAAACCAAAATATGCCTGACGTTGGCTATTTCTATATGCCTCCTTGAAAAATATTTTGCTAACAAAAAAACAGTCGCTATTTTAGCAAATTCAACTGGCTGAAAAGCAAAAAAACCAAAATCAAACCAACTTTTTGATCCTTTAAATACAGAACCTGCAACAAAAAGAAAAAGCAAAAGCAAACAGACTAAAACAAATATTAATATTATTGATCCGCTTTTTCTCAAAAATCTCCAATCTATAGAAGCTGAAAAAAAGAGAACCAAAACGGACGCAAAAAGCCAAGTGATCTGCCTCCAGAACAACTGATTATTGTCTGCAAAAGAATTCATAGTCAATGCTCCAGCTATAGAAATAAAAACTATTGCCACAAATAGTAACCAATCAATAGAAGAAAAAATTTTTTTGATCGATAAAAACATTCTATTCTGCGAAATCACCAAAAACCTTATAAGTTATTTCTATCCTTGAAGGCACTTCTTTGCATATGTTTTCTGATATATTTTTATAAATCGACAAAAGATCTTCTGAAGATGGGGCATAAAAATAATTTTTTTCAAAAGAAGCCAAGTCCTTAAGAAAAGATTCATTTATATTTTGACCAAGACCAATGGTATATATTTCTATTCCTTCTTTTTTAGCGGCAAAAGCTTCTTCCAAAGCTAATTTTTCAGCATATTTTATATCATCTTCTTCTGATTTTCCATTAGGATCTCTAGGATTTGTAGCGACTCCATCTGTTAGAAAAATAAGTATTTTGAAGCTACCTTCTCTCGAATTAGAAGAATTTAATTCTTGTTTTGAATTTTTTATGGCCTCAAAAATATTTGTATATTGGGTTGAACTTTTATCTATAGAAACAGCGTCTATCGCAGACAAAACTGAATCAAAATTTTGAGTCAATATAGAATCGATTGGGTTTTTTACTTCATTTGCGAAAGAAATAAAACCAATTTTTTCATTTTCCCCCATTTGTTTTACAAAATATTTTGCTGCTTCTTTAGCTGAATTTAGAGGCTCAACTGGATTTCCACCCAAAGAACCCATGGATCCAGATCGATCTAGGGCTAAAATTATGTCTGAAGATTTTAAGCAAATTTTTGAACCTAAGTCGAAAGGTTTGGGCCAAGTGAAAAATATATTGGAACTTTGACCTTTTTTTATTTCATCCAAAAAAGTTCTTGAGGAAGCAATAACATTATCGGCGCTATCAAAAACAGCTATCACAAATTCTATTTTTCTTAGGTCGTATATTTCTTCATTTTTAACTGTGGCCTCTACCCTAGGGGCACTATCCACCCTAAGCAAAGGGGTGTGATTTATGGATATACTTGAAGATTTTTTTTCATTTCTTTTCCATACAATATCATCTCCTATTTCAAAAACTACTTTTTTAGGTTTTTTATCTTTATCAAAACTAATATTTCCCTCAAATATTCCTACTGTTTTATTTTTTGGTAAGACAGTAGCTTTTTCTATTTCTTTTATCACTAAATTATTTGAATCATAAAAAGTAAATTTATAAGGAACATAAGATCCATCTATATTTGTATTTGGATTTTCCACATAAACCAAAACACTCCAAACTCCAGGCAAAAATTCAAAAACTCTAGGATCCCACCTAGTTATCGGTTTTATAATATCTGCTTGGCAAACAATGGTACAAGAACCGCCACAATCAACACCACTCTCATCACCATTTTTTATTCCATCAAAACAACTTGGTTCAGGACGGAAAAAATTCCAAAAAATATAAAAAACTGAAGCCAGAATAAATAGAATTATTATCCCTAAAATTATAGCCTTTCTTCTTGAAGCCCAAGGTGACATATTTTAATTATAATCCAAAAGAGATAAAAGAAAAATGAGATTAATTTTTTGTTTAGTACTATGTTTTGGCGGCTAGCTACTCTCCCCTTGCGAGTACCATCGCCTCTATAGAGCTTAACTGCCGTGTTCGGAATGAGAACGGGTGTTGCCTCTACGATAAACCACCAAAACACAAAACTAAACAATTTTTGATTTAAAAAATATTAAATAAATCTCAAATAGCAGAATGAAATAAAAAGTTTTATTTTCTCTGATTAGCCAGAACGAAATTTCTCTGGCGGGAAGAAATCGGAAGATTAGTACGTCTCGGCTCAATGCTTTACAGCACTTACACCTAGCGCCTATCAACGTGATAATCTCTCACGATCCTCTCGCCCCGACTTTCGTCGAAGCATCGATTCCTAATCTTGGGGCGGGCTTCCCTCTTAGATGCTTTCAGAGGTTATCCTTTCCCGACTTAGCTACCCTGCGATGCCCTTGGCAGAACAGCAGGTACACCAGAGGTCAGTTCACTCCGGTCCTCTCGTACTAGGAGCAAATCCCCTCAAGAATCAACGCCTGCAGTAGATAGGAGACCAACCTGTCTCACGACGGTCTGAACCCAGCTCGCGTATCTTTTTAATTGGCGAACAGCCAAACCCTTGGGAGCTTCTCCACCCCCGGGATAAGATGAGCCGACATCGAGGTGCCGAACTCCGCCGTCGCTCTGGACGCTTAGGCGGAACTAGCCTGTTATCCCCGGAGTAGCTTTTGTCCGATAATCTTTCGCCGCGTCTAACGCGTACGATCGGTTCACTTAGCTCTGCTTTCGCATCTGCGCGACACGTACGTCTTGCAGTTAAGCCAGCTTGTGCCTATACACTATCGCCATGGTTTCCATTCACGGCTAGCTGACCTTAATAGGCTCCTCCGTTACTCTTTAGGCATTGTGTTATTCGTGAATTAACGGAAATTCACACTCTTTGTGTCGCCACTTCATCCTGAGCGGACGAAGTCCTTCTTGTCGAAGGACAAAGTTCGGACTATATCTTTATCTCTCGATTACTCTCGAGATAGTTGGTGTTTAGTCTCTGAGGGAATTAAATATTTAACTCTGCTTCGTTTGTTTAAGCAAGGACGTTAGTTTATCTACACCTAGTAGATATTCCGTCAAAGCCTCCCTGATATCTTCAAACCTGCCAAACTCACGAGAATTTGCAATGATAAGATGCTCCCTAGCTCCGTCTACTAGGTCAACTAGTCTATGTCTTTTTCTTAAAGTATCTTCTTCTATTTTTCTAAGCTCCTCATTTGATTCGAAGATTTCTGGTTTATTGAAGTCTTGTTCCATTTTTTTGATTCCCCGCTGATTGACCGCAGGTATACATTGTTACTTGTAATAACAAGTAGTATACCATACACCGGCTTTTCCAGCAAATTACCAACTTTTTCAATCGGCATTACTGCCGAAAGTCCCCCTATTTTGTTTGTTTTGAGGTGACAAAACCTCTGGAGGCGCCACGGCTCCTCCCAACCAGCCTATTATTCTGATTGAGATGAGGATAGCGCCCCACTAAAACTGCCCGCCAGGCACTGTCTCTCTCCGTTTTTGCCGAAGAGGTTAGAAAATATGTCATTACAGAGTGGTATTTCACTGACGACTCCGCCCTTCCCGAAAGAAGAACATCAAAGTCTCCCACCTATGCTACGCAGTAAAAACATATCCTCAATACCAAGTTGCAGTAAAGCTTCCGGGGTCTTTTCGTCTAACTGCAGGTAACCGGCATCTTCACCGGTATTGTATTTTCACCGAGCGAGTCCCCGAGACAGTTCCCCAGTCGTTACGCCATTCGTGCGCGTCTGAACTTACCAGACAAGGAATTTCGCTACCTTAGGACAATTATAGTTATTGCCGACATTCACCAGGGCTTACAACAGTCAGCATGCATCACGCTACGCGTGATTAAGTATTTTGGGAAATTTATTATGTATTATGATTTTTCCATAATACTTAATACTTATCCCTTAATACATATCATGTGCACCATGATACATACCGCCATTGTTTGACCTTCTGGCATTGGTCAGGCGTCACCCCCTATACATCCTCTTACGAGTTCGCAGGGAGCTGTGTTTTTGATAAACAGTCGCCAGGGATTCTTTAGCTGCGGCCCGCATCACGCTGCGCGCGATGCAAGTTAAAATTTTTATTTTAAAGTAAAGAAGCAAATCTGAAAGTTTAAAAATTTTTAAAATTGGTAACTTTTTACTTTCTAACTTCATCACATGCAATGTGATGCGGGCAGGCCTTATACCGAAGGTACGGCCGCTTTTTTGCCGAGTTCCTTGGGGACCTCTCACTCGTTCGCCTTGGTCTTCTCGACCTGACTACCTGTGTCGGTTTACGGTACGGTTTCTTTATGCCTAACCTTAGAAGTTTTTCTTGGAAGCGCGCTTTGCAAGCTCTCCTTTGCCGAAGCTCCAGATTGCTATACTGCTTGGATTTGCATTTAAGCAACCGCGCGGATTTTCCTACGCGATATCCTTACAGCACAGACGTCAAATCCAGTAATGCGCCCCGCATACTGCACTTCGTCACTCCATCGAAACATAAAGAAGTCACGGAATATTAACCGTGTGTCCATCGGGTTCGACTTTCGTCATCCCCTTAGGCCCGACTAACCCTTCCCTGATTAACATCGGAAAGGAAACCTTAGTCTTTCGGCGGGCCGATATTTCATCGGCCTTGTGGTTACTTGTGCCAACATTCTTACTTCGCAACGCTCCAGCATGGGTCACCCCTTTGCCTTCACTGCAGATGCAAATACTCTCCTACCGCTTGCAAGCTTCATCAAGGATCCGAGCCAGACTCGGATCAAAAAGGACAAAACCAATTTATTGATTGGCGGTCGGTGAAGGATTCGAACCTCCGTTTTTGGCTTGATAGGCCAATGTCCTAGTCCGCTAGACGAACCTTCCGCAAATAAAATAATTGGCGGAGGAGCGAGGTGTCACCCTCATTGCTTTCGCAATATACCCCTCCAAATTTTTCCTTGATGAAGCTTACAAACCCTCAGTTTCGGTACATAGCTTAGCCCCGATTATCTTCGGCGCATAATCTCTGAATGAGTGAGCTGTTACGCTTTCTTTAAAGGATGGCTGCTTCTAAGCCAACCTCCTCATTGTCGGAGAAATTTTACCTCCTTAAGTGCACTTAGCTATGATTTAGGGACCTTAAATTGAGATCATGGGCTGTTTCCCTTTTGACGAACGGAGCTTAGCCCCCGCCGTCTAACTGCCGGACTATAAAATTACGGTATTCGGAGTTTGATAGGTTTAGCGAGATTTCTCCCTGTCTAAACCTTCCAGTGCTCTACCCCCGTAACAAACATCCGACGCGAACCCAAAAGCTCTTTCGGAGAGAACCAGCTATTACCAGGTTCGATTAGCTTTTCACTCCTTACCACAGGTCATCCGAAGGAATCGCACGACCAACCGGTTCGGGCCTCCATCCCGATTTCTCGGGACTTCACCCTGCCCATGGCAAGCTCACCTGGCTTCGGGTCTAATGTAAACGATTATATTCGCGCTATTAACGCTCGCTTTCACTCTGCCTAACGTGGGTCTACCACTTCGGCAACCATTTACATTAACTCGTTGGCTCATTCTTCAATAGGCACGCCATCGTGGACCGCACAGTGTGCAACCCACTTTGACTCCTTGTAGACATATGGTTTCAGGTCTATTTCACCGTCCTCACCGGACTACTTTTCACCTTTCCCTCACGGTACTAGTTCACTATCGGTCTAGAAATATATTTAGCCTTACCGGTTAGTTCCGGTAGATTCCCCCGAGCTTTTCGTGTCTCGAGGTACTCAAGAACAGAAACAAGAAAGATTATTTGCTTTCGAATACGGGCCCATTACCCTCTGGGGGGCTTCTTTCCAGAAGCTTCTTCTAACAAATAATTTTTTAACTTTCCTCGTATAAATACGAAGTTTCTGCCTTACAACCCCATGAGCTGAATAAGGTGCTCGAGCCAGACCGAGATCTGGCTTGAGATATCGAAGATGGAGAATGTTGTTGTGTTTTAGATTCTGAAATCTGTTTTTGTCGCAGTACTACAACATAGACTTTTCTCAGTTTATTCAACAACTCGACGCTTCCACCTTATTCAGCTCACGGTTTGGGCTTCTCCGCTTTCGCTCGCCGCTACTTACGGAATGCTTATTAGTTTCTTTTCCTCCTGGTACTGAAATGTTTTACTTCCCAGGGTTTGCGTCCCTCGCTTGCGCTCGGGATGATTGATAAATCAATCAGGTTTCCCCATTCGGAGATCTCCGGATCAAAGGTTGCTAGGCACCTCCCCGAAGCATATCGTCGCCACGCCACGTCCTTCATCGCTATTTCTAGCCAAGGCATCCACCATACGCCCTTAAATTTTCTACCCACCAGAATTATTCCGTCGGGCTAATCAGAAAATTTAAAAACTTTTTTTATTTAATCTTTTTGAATTAAAAAGATTTTTCATCCTGCTATTTGAGATTTATCTTAAATAGCAGTCCTGCATCTCAAATCTAAATAAAAAACAATTTGAGATTGATCCATCTACAACAAACAAAGACCCCCTCGACTTCGTCTCGCACTACGTGCGGACTTCGCTCAGGGCATGCCCTCAGAAGAGAACAAGCCAAAAGCTCATCGAAAAGCGATGTTGCGATGGTATTTTGTTGTCAAATTACTTTTTCTTTTCTTCCTTTTTTTATCTTCTCTACCCTAGCACCAATTTGAGAAACTCAAATTGGTGCTAGGATATTGAATTTTTGAAAGAAAAACCGCTTCTTTGGGAAGCGGGCTTAAACCAAGCCAGAAGGATACTCTACCCTCTTATTCGCTTCCTAAAAATATTAAACAAAAACATATGTGGTTAGAAGTATACACGCTCAAAAAAAGCTGTCAATAGCTACATATTTCATATGTTGAAATCTTGTTGATAAACAAAAAACACTCCTTTTGTTGTACAAAAAAAGTGTCTTTTGTTTTTAAAATTAAAGTTTATTTTTTACTAGAAACTTCCTTGCTTACTCTATCTATAACTCTGCTTGCTGCTTCTTGACCACCGAGCCCAAAAGCTAGGCCAAGACCCAAAGATAGAGCCACCACCAAACCTGTGAATATTGTCTGTATAAATCCAACAGCAATACCTAATTGGGAAAGAGCTACCAAAACAGCAAAAACCCAAATGACCCAACCTGTTACAGTTGAAAGAAAACCAGCTGAAGAAATACCAGCACTCATTGCAGAAGAAAGAACGATTTTCTTCATAGCGTCACTTACCAACCCAGCGGCAATAAGGATCAAAACAGCAACGATGACCTGCGGTAAATAATTCAATATGTCCCTCAAAAATACAGTCACCTGAGATAGATTCAAAACTTCAAAAGCCCCTATCAAAAAGACAACTATCACAAACCATCTGACTAAACCACCCAAAAACATTCCTGAATCAAGACCAATTCCACCTTTGTTTAAGAAATCCTCTACTCCAGCTCTTTTTAGAGCTTCATCAATTTTCAAAACTCTTATAATTTGAGAAACTACTCTACCAAAAAGAACTCCTATACCCCAACCAAGCAAAACAATCACTATTGCAACCACAAGTTTTGGCACAAAACCAACAACCCCAAGCCACAAATTAGTGAAAGAAAGGGTTAGGACGTCACTCCAAGTGTTTATCATCATAATATTTGTTATATTTATAAAAACTAATAATTACACAACAGATTGTATATTATTTAAACCCGATTTTCAATCTTTCTTGGTGGGGATATCACAACGAGAGCTTATTTATGATTTTTTCGTGAGGATAATCTAAAATATCTCTTATTAATTTATCAAATACAGAATTCCTATAATTGAATTCTCCCGTCTCAAATACAGCATAACGAATTTCTTTTCCTATTTCAGATTCAATATTCTTTATAATCCTGTCTAGATAATTATTTTTAATATTGTCCCCAACAATCAAAAGATCAGCTCTGGCCTCTTCATATTTTATAAATATGCCGGAAATAACAAGTAGTTGAATTTTGCCCGCTCTTGAAATTTTTTCGACAATGTCTTTTTGCTTAAAGGGGTTAATATTTGAAAGAAAAGATTCAAGAGCTTCAAGGTACGGAAATTTATTATCCAAAATCCAACCATTCACTCTTTTTTTTGATACAACTATAGTTCTATTTCTTTGTTGTTTTATTTCTTTATTATAATATTTTGGTTTTATAAAATTTATTTTTTCTAAATCAGAAATTTCCTTTCTGGCTAAAACCAAAGAAACTTGAGCCCTTCTTGATGCCTCAAAAATATCAAAAGCTGTTTCTGGATTCAAAAGAAAAAGCTTTATTATTTTAACTTTTGCACTACTACCAAATAATTTTTCTAATATTTCCATCGTTTTTCCATTCTACCCTACCCCGCCATTATTTCCAAATAGTTGATTTTTTATTTATTTGTTTTGAAATTTATCAACCATTATCATAACATAGACCATTTTATTATCGTAAACAAAAACAAAATGTAGCGATCCGCCGCCACATTTTGTTTTTCCTTATTCCCTTCTCTTGTTGTAAGAGAAGAGTTAGGGATAATTTATTTTAGGATTACCTTGTCACGCATAATTTTTTCGTTGTCACTTATAAATTTGCGCGACCCCAGCTCGGTATCACTCGTTTGCTACTCGCGATATACCTGCGCACAAAAAGTAACCTTAAATAAACTGTGTAGGCAGTTTATTTAAGTGTTACTTTTCCTCCGGCTTCCTCAACAGCTTTTTTCAAATTTTCCGCATCTTCTTTTTTCATACCTTCAGCAAGAATTGCTGGTGCGCCATCAACCTTATCTTTTGCATCTTTAAGACCAAGTGCCAATGCTTCTTTTATAACTTTTATAACGGCAATCTTATTTGCCCCACCATCTGTAAGCTCAACATTGAATGTTGATTTCTCTTCCCCTGCCGAAGCTTCAGCGGAAGCAGGTCCTGCCACAGCCACAGCAGTAGCTGACACACCAAATTTTTTTTCAAAAACTTTTACAAGTTCGTTTAAATCTAAAACTGACATTTTTTCTATTTCTTCTACTATTTTTGCAAATTTAGCAGGAACAACTACCTCACTTGCATCTGTTTTATTTTCATCCATATTATTTTAATTAATTTTAATTTTTATAAAATTTTTAAAGCATATTTTTTGAAATATATTACGAAGCTGACTGAGCCGAGCGCGAGGAATTTTCTAGCAATAAAATATCCGTGTATTTCAAAATATGTGCTGAAAAAAATTTTTAAATGATCACTAATTTTTCTTTTCTGCTATCTGACCCATTGCAACAGCAAATCTTTGGATTGGAGAATTTATAATGTTAACAAACATACCTCTCAAAACCTGCAAAGAAGGTATAGAAGCAATACTTACCATATCTTCCTTTGATTTATATTCTCCGTCAAAGATACCGCCAATCAAAGATACTTTTCCTTCAAGTTTCTTTTGGAATTCATATATTCCTCTTGCGGGGGAAATTAGATCTATGTTTTTTGAGTTTGCCAAGTTTTCTTTAGACAAAAAAGCGATAGCCAATTCCCCATCCAGAGTAGGTATATCTCCTTTAAAAGAAAAATCGTTTAGAACTCTTTTAAAAAGAGATTTCTTTGTGACAAAATAATTAACACCATCTTTTTTCAAAGCTCTTCTCAGAGAAGAAGCGTCTAAAACTGTCAAACCATTAAAATTAACAAAGGCGACAGATTTTGAATCAGATACAGCGTCTTTTATTTTGGAAATGATTTCCTTTTTCTTTTCTTTTGTTATTGCCATAATTGAGTTTGAAAGTTTAAAAGTACAAAGTTAGAAAGCAAAGAACTTCCAAACTTGTTTTACCGAGCATTGCTTTAGCGAATTTGAGCACCTTTTAAACTTTTTGCTAAAAATAAAATCGACCATACGGCCGAAAGATATTGAGTATTAACTCCTATGCAGGAAATTTATGTTTTATGCCCTTCGACTCGCTTACGCTCGCCTAAGGAAAACCTGCAGTCTTTGAAGCCGTCCTTTCTATCTTAACACACCACTTAAAAAAAGCCAAATTTTTTCTAATACTCCAGATTTTGGAATTGATTCATATATCACATTTTGTTCCCCCAAAATTTCACCATTCCCTTCTTCTAAAATTTCTTCATTATTTTTTTCTGAATAAACAGAATCTTGTGGACCACTTTTTTCTACAACTAATTTATTTGATATTGCCGTATTTAAAATATTATTTGCTTCTTTTTTAATTTCATCAAATTTAAAATTTATATATTCCTGTGTCCCTTCATAAAATTTATCTCTGGCACTAAAAACAATGTTTCCATTGTAATCTTGAATGAAAACTTCTCCCTCTTTTTCTCTTTTTAATTTAAACAGAGACTTGTCTATAATAATTTTTGATTTTGGTATGGGAATAGTGTC
>CAZRMR010000004.1:0-18653 GCA_964601245.1 uncultured Candidatus Saccharibacteria bacterium | reverse complement strand
TCCTTCGCTTACAATTTTCCAATTAAAAAGATTTATTTCTTGGTTTGTTTTATTTTCTATTTCAACAAAATTTTTATCAACATACAATATTATTTCTGGTTTCAAAACTTTAACCTTTATTCTGCTAACAGAAAAAACTTCGCCGGCTTTTGATCTCAAAACAACAACATATTCTCCAGGATATTTATAAGTATGAGAAACGGTCTTACCAACTCCAACATTTCCATCACCAAAAGACCAATTGAAATCTAAACCAGCATTAGAAACTGTATTTTTCTTTATGGTAGCCTGAAAAGTTGCTGGGCTACCCAAAGAAATATTTCTGTCTTCACCGATAGATACATCTAACAATTGATTTGAGGTAGAGACAGCAGATGTACTCACCGAAACAGAAGAATGGTCAGATGAATTTTCTATAGGTGTATAAGATATGGAATGATCAGACAATTCTCCAACAAAAATTTTCTGACTTGCTTCCCAAGTTTTTAAGCTTTCCCTACCAGTAGCCTTAACTGAAATCAAAAAAGAGCCCTCACTTGGATCTTTATAATAAAAAGTTCTGTTCGACGTATTTTTATTCATCGTCTTACTGACAGAGTTACCTGTACTACTCAAAAACTCTCCCGTCTTAGAAGAAGAAATGAATTCCAAATCAATCGTCTCGGGAGTTTGGAAAGAATTACCACTAGAATCTTGAGTTTGAATTGTTATGGCTTCAGATATTTCATTTGCATCTATGTGCTGTTCTTCTGTGGTAAAAACAATTTTATAAATTTGAGCAGAAACAACAAAGGGTATTCCGACGAGAATTGTCAGAAAAAATATTTTGATAGACAAAATTTTCATATTTTTAAAAGATTATCTTTCTTGCGGACTAGCCAGCTGGCTTTTTTCATCTTTTATATACTTATTTGCAACTGATATAAAAACCAAACTCACACATATAATGAGTAGGAATCCGAAGGTAAATTTAAAAAAGGTTTTGTCAAAATAGCGCATAGATTAAAAATTGAATTATTCTTATTGGTATTTTTATATTATCATTCAAATGTTGATAAATTGTTAATTTTTTGTGGATAAAATTTTAAACAACAAACATTTCTAAAGCAAACAAAAAATCCCCTTTCGGGGATTTTTTGTTAGTCAAACCTTATGTTAAACCTTTAGGTAAAACATACGATTCACAAGAGACTAAATTTAACTTAAGGGAAGCTTACATCAGCTGTTCTCCAATCTGCTTCACCAGCCATGAAGTTGATAGTTCCTACTGAGCCATTGGCTACATACTGGAGACCTTCAAATCCAACTGCATACAAACCTGTTGTAAGGGCTGTACCAGCATCATTTCTACCATTGATCTGGAAGGTTACAGGAATTGTAACTTCGTTACCTTCAGACAATGTGAAGCTGTTTGTCAAACCAGATGTGGTTACACCAGAAGGAGTTGTGTATGAGGTAGATGTAGCGGCTGAGCCAAGTGCAGCATCATAAGAACCATTTCTGTAAACCTTGAAGCTGGTTGTTGAGCTTGCAAATGCTGGAGTGCCGGAAGCAGCTGTACCAAACATCAAGTCACCTCCGACAGCTTTAACCTTAACATTGAAGGTAGCAGTCAAAGTAGATGTACTTACAGGTGAACCATTTGTCTGTGCAACACCAGAAGTTGTAATGCTCTTGGATACCAATGTGACTTCAGGGCCAACATTTCTTACACCGATCTGGTAGCCAGTAGCAGAACCAGATTTGTGAGATGCGCCAACTGAATCACCCTTGCTGTTTTCAGCTGTTATACCAGTTGTTGTAGCGTATGCTACGAAGTTTGCAACTGTAGCATTTGCGCTTCTCACATCAACCTTAACAGTCAAAGTCTTTGTGGTATCTTTTGGAACTGTGTAATCTAAATCAGAGAAGATTGCTGTATTACCACTGATTGTGGTGTTGTCCAATTCTGTTGAACCTTCAAAAAGGTAAACAGTTGTGGAAGCATTTGCACCACCTGAACCTGTCTTTTCAATAGCAACCTGAAGATCTGTTACCAAAACAGAATCTTTTTCTGCTTTGAGGTCAAATGACATCAAAGACAATTTGTCCATTTCGTTCTCGTTTGTTCCGGAAGAAGCAACTACATCCTGTTTAACAGGAGATGAGCTGTTTAGAGAAAGTTTCAAAGTTGCAGTCTCTGCCAACTCTGCACTGAAAGTAGTTGATCTGTTGCCCAAAGCTGAGGTTGGAGCGTACTGATCAATACCTGCGCCATCAACACCTCTTACACCATTAGCTGGGATAGAAATGTTAATTCCAGACAAAGTTGTCCTGTCGCCAGAATCGATTGAAGGCATAACATCGGCCTTCAAAACGATCTGCTTCTTTGTACCTTTTGGAACAACAAGATTGAAACCTGTGATTGTTACGTAGTATGTGCCGCTCTCTTTAACAACTGTTGAAGAGTTTAGATCAATTGAAGCAAGAGTATTGCCATCAACTGTTACATACATTTTTGAGTAACCTTTTGTGTAAATCTTGCTGTCAGTTCCGAGGTTTACTTTAACTCTTTGTACGGCGATGTCAGAGTTTTTAGCTTCGACATTGATACCGTATATAGGAGCCATATCGTCACCTTCGTAAACTGTTGATACCAAACCTGCGCTGTTTGTGGTAACTGTCAAAGTACCTTCAGCACCAGGAGTAGTGATACCTGTTGAACCAGTTGTGGTTGTACCACCTGTTGTTGTGGTTGTTCCACCCATAGCATTTAACTTTGCTCTGGTTATTGGACCAAAGTATCCAGCTGCTGGAGAAATACCAGCTTCAGCTTGATATTTAGCCAAAGCAGTCTTGGTCAAAGGACCGAAGTAACCGTAAGCAACACCAGCTGGCATTGTAAGGTAACCCTTAGTTACCAACCACTGTTGTAAAGCTGTAACTTCTGAACCTGTTGAACCAATTGTCAAATCCTTAGTAAAGGTTGTGCCAGTTGTAGTGGTTGTACCACCAGCAATCTGGGCTTGAAGATTTGCGATCTGTGCCAACAAGGCATTGATCTGAGCTGTAAGTTCAGCAGTGGTTTGAGCAGAAGCAGGAACTGCGACTACTGTCATAACCATTGCAAGGCCTACAACGCCTGCAAACAATTTTGATTGTAATTTCATATAATCTTTAATATCAATCAAGTTTTCGTTTATTATAAAATCTTTGAAAACTCAAATGATGTGACGACAATATTTTTCTTTTAAAAAACATTGCCCAACTAATAAATAATAATTTTTTACTATTAATTATTTTTGCTAAATTGTGAAGTGATGAAAGAAAAACTTAAAGTTTTATCTTAGATCACCACAATGTAACAAAAATTCTACTAAAAGATTTCATCTCTGTAATCGACAAGAGATAAAAACTTTTTAGTGAACAAAATTTAATGTGGAAAATCAGAAGAACAAAACAATATAGGAAATCAAAACCTGAAAAAACAGAATTTTTATACAACCTATTAAGTTGTCAAAGACCTCAGAGTCAATTTTACCGCCTTAACTATACACTTGCAAAATAACAAGTGTGGATAAGGAGTAGGTATATAGTATTGCATATTAAGAGTGTTTGGTCAAACAAGTATTTTGTTTGTAAAGATCATAAAAAAACAACATTGGGTTAATTTTTATACCATTTTCAATATATTCTTAAGCTATTGAATACTTTGTCCATCTTCTCTCTCCCACTTTCTTTATTTTACCTTCATTTATTAGGTCAATTAACTCTCTTTGTATAGTTTTTTCACTACACCCAACTATATTAGGAACAATGTCTTTTATGCTTACATCTTTATGTCCTTTAATAAATTCTAAAATTGAATTTTTTCTACTATCTTTTCTTTTATGATTTTTGGTTGTGTTTTTATCAACCAATAATCCATTATTATTTTCTTTGTAATTAAAACTTTTTATTTTGTCTACATTCTCAAAATCTCCATTGATTTGATCAGTTTTTGGGGAATTCAAGAAAACAGACTGAATAGAGCCATTTTGAACTTCTATCTCATTGTAAGACCTATTCAATTCTAAAACAAAAGATTCGAATTCTTCTTTCAAAATTTTAGCATTCATTGAAGAAATCAGTCCTGCGACAGAAGCAATGTCTATCATAGACATAAGTTCTAAAGATCTATTCTCTATTTCAGAAATTATTTTTTTAGCATCAGAAAAACCAGCGTCTTTTAACATAACAGACATTGATACAAGACTAAGGGACAAATTTTTTATTTTATTTTTTATCTCTTCCCCATCATCAATAGAATCAGAGACAATAAAAACAGCCGCTGCTAATCTATGGGATTTACCGTGGAGTCTTGAGAAATATTGGTTTTTTTTGACTACATCATTCATATCAAATTTATAAAAGTCTTATTTTATAAGGCATAATTTATGCTTATGTCTTTTATTAACAAAATTATGTCTTTTATATTCTATACTAAAAGACCAAAAAAGTCAAGTAGCAAAATAAGTCCTATACGAACATATTATATTGTCCTTTAAACATAGTCAACCAACTAAAATTTTCCCAAAAAATATTCTATTTAGAGAAATTCACTTTTTGAAAGCTACCTATTTTTTATTGTGATATCATTCTATATATGGGAAGAAAAAAAATAAAAAAAGATCAACCAAAAGATAAAAATACTTATCAAAAAAACATACTTAAAAGAGAGACTACTTCTTGGATTACGGCCATAGCTCTTTTTGTCTTATCTGTTTTTTTTGTTTTAGCTTCTTTTGAAAAAGCCGGTTTTGTGGGAGAAAAGGCTTACTATGTTTTCAGCATATTGTTTGGTTTAGGTTATTTTTTGTTGCCAATTGTCTGCATAATTTTGGGGATCTCATTTACAAAAAAGGTCAGGCACTCTATGACATCTTCAAGACTTATCGGCGCCACTCTTTTCTTTATATCATCACTTGCACTTATAGATTTTATTTTTGCCAGATTCCAAATGTTTAAAAAAGGAGGATTGATAGGAAATATAATACAAAAACCTCTTGTTGGCTTATTTGATATTTACGCCACTCCGATAATATTATTCGGCATAATGGTAATAGGTGTTCTTGTTATATTTGACACCCCTCTCAATTCTTCTTTTATAAGCAAAATGTTTGGCAAAAAAGAAGGCGAGGATACAGAAGATGAAGAAGATCAACGTGAACAAGAAAAAGAAGCGACAATCACAGGCATTCCTATAGATAAAAACAACTCAGCACAAAAAGAAAAAAATGTTCCGATTACAAACTCTCAGGTTGCAAAAGTTGGAGCAAATAATGAAGCTGGAGAACTTGGTATTTTCAAAACGAATAGTTTCTCTAAACCATTCACCCCACCACCGCTTAGCTTGCTCGAAAGAGATAAGGGTAAGCCTGAAGTTGGAGATATAAAAGCGAATGCAAACATAATAAAAAGAACATTACAAAATTTTGGCATAATAGTTGAGATGGATGAGATATCAATAGGGCCATCAGTAACGAGATACGCCCTAAAACCAGCGGAGGGGGTAAAACTTTCGAGAATACTCGGGCTTCAAAACAATCTCGAGCTAGCATTAGCTGCTCACCCCGTGAGAATTGAGGCGCCCATTCCCGGCAAATCTCTTGTTGGTATAGAGATACCGAATTCAACAAAAACAACAGTCGGTCTCGCTTCCCTACTTTCTCAAGATGATTATTCAAGGTCAGAAAAACCTTTGATGGTCGCTCTTGGAAAAAATATTTCTGGATCATCGGTATTTGCAAATTTAGCAAAGATGCCACACTTGCTTATAGCGGGGGCTACTGGAAGCGGAAAATCAGTAACGATTCACGTAATAATAAACTCACTTTTGTTTAGAAATTCTCCAGACAATTTGAAATTTATAATGATAGATCCAAAAAGAGTTGAACTGACTCTTTACAATAAAACCCCTCATCTTTTGACCCCTGTCATAACTGATGCAAAAAAAGCAATAATGTCTCTCAAGTGGGCAGCCAAAGAAATGGAAAGGAGATACGATATTTTGGAAAAAAATAGAGTAAGAGATATTGAGTCTTATCACAAAAACATACTGCCAGAAAAAGTTTCTAACAAAAAGAAAGATCCAAACGCTGAAGAAATAGACATGATGCCTTATATAGTAGTAGTGATAGATGAGCTCGCAGACATAATGCAGGCTTACCCAAGGGAACTCGAATCCGCCATAATAAGACTGGCCCAAATGAGTCGAGCCGTTGGAATCCACCTTATACTCTCGACCCAAAGACCTTCCGTCAATGTTATTACAGGACTCATAAAAGCAAATATACCGACAAGAATAGCTCTCCAAGTCGCATCTCAGTTTGATTCTAGGACTATTCTTGATTGCGCTGGAGCCGAAAAATTACTTGGTGCCGGAGACATGCTTTATCTATCCGGAGAAATGTCAAAGCCGATAAGATTGCAATCCCCTTTCATATCTGAATCAGAGGTAAAAAAAGTATCAGAATATTTGTCTAAAAATTCAGAAAACGAAATACCTTCTGAAATAAATATGGAGACAGAAAATTCAAAAAATGTAATATTTGAATCAATGACGGACGAAGACGCAGACGACGAACTTTACGAAGAAGCGAGAGAAATAGTGATAAGGGCCGGTAAAGCTTCAACTTCTTACCTCCAAAGAAAATTGAGGGTGGGTTATGCAAGAGCGGCCAGACTTATAGATATTCTGGAAGAAAAAGGCGTAATAGGTCCAGGAGAAGGAGCCAAACCAAGAGAAGTGTTGATAAAGCCTGAGAGCGGTTTTGTAACAGAAGAAGAAAAAGAAGATGACGAAGAATTTTCATAAATACGAAGAAAGATTCAATTTGAAAAAATTTATTTTTATTTTTTCAGTTTTTCTACTTATTATTTACGGTCTTTTTAATGCAAGAAATATTCTATTGGGTCCAAAAATAGAAATTTTTTACCCAAGCAAAGAATCAGAAACAGAAAATAATATGACTGAAATAAAAGGTAGAGCTCAAAACATAATTTTTTTAAGCCTAAACGAGAGACCCATATCAGTAGATACCGAGGGTTATTTTGAAGAAAAAATGTTATTATCAGTTGGATTTAATACGATAGAAATAAAAGCAAAAGACCGATTTAAAAATGAAGTAATTGAAAAATTAAAAATATATTATAAACCAAGCGCAACCTCTACAGCAGATATAGAGATTGAGTAAAAACAAAAATTATGGCAAAAAAAGAAAAGAAAACAAAAAAACAAAGTCTTGATCAAAAAGATTCTAGGGTTATAGATGCGATAAAAGAAATAAAGATGAAATTTGGAGATGATTCTATAATGATGCTGGGGGATAAACCGCACGTTGATGTAAACGTCATCCCTACCGGCTCTATTGGTCTAGATTCCGCCCTAGGAGTTGGTGGAGTTCCAAGAGGAAGAATTATTGAAATATTTGGGCCAGAATCTTCTGGTAAAACAACTCTTTCTTTGCACATAATAGCCGAAGCTCAAAAACAAAATGGAGTTTGTGCTTTCATTGACGCAGAACACGCTCTTGATCCAGAATACGCCAAGAGATTAGGAGTAAAGACAGAGGAGCTTTTGATTTCTCAACCAGACAATGGTGAACAAGCTCTTGAAATCGTTGATTCTTTGGTCAGATCAGGAAAAATAGATGTTATTGTCATAGACTCAGTCGCCGCCCTTACCCCGAAAGACGAAATTGAGGGCGACATGGGAGCAATGCATGTAGGCAAACAAGCTCGATTAATGTCTCAAGCTCTTCGCAAACTTACGGCCATTGTAGCAAAATCAAAAACGGTTGTTATTTTCCTTAATCAAATAAGAATGCAGATAGGTGTAATGTTTGGTAATCCAGAAACAACTCCAGGAGGAAAAGCTTTAAAATTCTACACATCAGTAAGAATGGACATAAGAAGAATCGCTCAAATAAAAAAAGGAGAAGAAGTTATGGGTGGAAGAGTAAGGGTTAAAGTTGTAAAAAACAAGGTAGCTGCCCCATTTAGACAAACCGAGTTCGATTTAATGTACAACGAAGGCATATCAAGAGAAGGAGAAATAATAGCTCTTGGTGAAAAATTTGGCATCATATCAAAATCTGGAGCATCTTATAAATATGGCAACACTCCTCTATCTCGAGGATATGACGCAACAAGACAATTCTTGAAAGAAAACAAAAATATATCAGATGAAATACTTGAAAAAATAAAAGATAATCTAAAATCAGGCGGATTGATAGTTGGAAGCAATCATAGCGAAGAAGAAAATGAATAATTTTTAAATTTAAAGGCGGCCTTTTTGTATTCAAGGCCGCCCGAAAGGATTCTCCCCCCTTTTCCTCATTACCACGAAAGAAAGGACAACTGCTACGAGTGGCAGTAGGACAAGAACAATGAGAGAAGGAATTCCTCGTAAAACACCTACCATAAAAGCCTCCTAATAAAATTTATACAAATTAATAGGTTTAAAGTCAAGTAGATTTTGGGCTTATTTAGATATATTATTTATATGCTGAAAGGCAATTTTATTTTGTGTATTTTTTAATAATTTAGAAATACTAAATATAAACCATCCATTATGCTCGAATATAATGAAATCACAGTAGGAAAATTTATAATTTTTGACAATGAACCATGGGAGGTACTCTCGTCTCATGTTTTTAGAAAACAACAGAGAAAACCAGTAAATGCTACTAAATTAAGAAACTTGATTACCGGTCGAGTAACAGAAAACTCATTTCATCAATCAGAAAAAGTAGAGGAGGCTGATTTGGAATATAAAAATATAAAATTCATATACTCAAATCCAAACAAAGAAGAATATTGGTTCCACGAAGAAAACAATCAATCGAATAGATTTTCGCTAAAAGAATCCCAGATAGGTTTCGGATCAAAATTCTTAAAAAAAGATACAATAATTAAAGCTCTTATTTTCGAAGATAAGATAATAGGCACCGAACTGCCAATCAAAGTAGATCTAAAAGTAACAGAAGCCCCCCCTCCAATTAAAGGCAATACTGCCCAAGGAGGGAACAAGGTTATAAAAGTAGAAACTGGAGCTTCCGTAAATGCTCCCCTGTTTATAAATGAGGGTGACACAATAAGAATAAATACCGCCACTGGCGAATATGTAGAAAGAGTCTCGCAATAGAGACTCTTTCTTTTTTCACAAAATATATTTGGTCTTAAATTATCTTGAAATATATGGCAAAAGGGCCATATATCTTGCTCTTTTTATAGCCAAAGCAAGTTTTCTTTGATATTCAGAAGAAACCCCTGTCCTTTTTTTAGACAAGATTCTAGAGTGAGGATTAACAAATTTTTTTAACAACTCAGTATCTTTGTAATCAACATACTTTATTGCATTTTGTTTAAAGTAACAATTTTGTTTAGACATTTTAGTTAATTAAGTGATTGAAAATTAAAAAATTAAATAATTAATTAGAAAGGTATGTCATCTGCATTTATTTCCTCCTCTGGATATTCTATACTTGGCACCTCTTCTTTTTCTGAATCATTTTTTTCTTCTGGTTTGTTATAAGAACCGGCTCCTCCAGTCTTTGGGCCAAACTGAATCCTGTCCGCCACTATTTCCGTTCTGTATCTTTTTGTCCCGTCTTGAGCATCCCAACTTCTTGTCTGTATTCTCCCTTCTAAAAAAACTCCATTCCCTTTGGATAAATATTGTTTTACGAGTTCTGCTTGGCGGCCAAAAACAACAATGTTATGGTAATCCGTTGATTCTTGTCTAGAACCGTTTTTATCTTTCCAAACTCTATTTGTAGCCACCCCAAACTCGCAAACTTGTATACCAGAGGGAAGAGATTTCAATTCTGGATCTCTAGTGAGATTCCCGTAAATTATAGCTTTATTGATGTACATATTTTTATTATATTTTTAATTTAAATTAAACATTTTCATCAACCACAAGTTCGTCTATACTCTTATCTATTTCTTCTTCTGAAATCTCTATTTTTTCTGTTTGTTCAGTAATATTTTTTGAATCACTGACTTCTTCTTTTTTAAATACAGGAGCTTTCAATACAGACATTGTATTCTCTTTCACTGTTTTAACAATAATGAATCTGAGGATGTTTTTTAAAAGTTTGATTTCTTTATTCAAGTTTTCTAAGTTGACTTTCTCCATCTCAAATTTTATCCAACCAAAATAAGCTTTGCTAAAATTTAAATTTTTAGCGTCAATCTTTTTTGAAATATCATAAGCGAGTTGTCTCATTGAGGGGATTCCTTCGCTTATAACTGATGCACCATTGTTAGACAAAACGGAATGAATATTAGAGATTTCCGAAGACAAATTATCTTCAGAAACTGTTGGTAATAGGTGATAACCAAGCTCATAGACCTGAAAATCGCCAATATCTTTGTTTTTCTCTTCCATAAATTAACACCGAACGGGTTCCGACAAAAGCGGACAGAGGCGGTTATAATAAAAGGCCTCGGATTCGGTTTTTGAATACTACCACATATAAAACAAATTGCAAAATTAAATTTTGAAATACCTTAAGGCATTTTGGACCATGCTTAACTTAACCATTTCAATATCTTCTTCTCTAATTGAAGCAATAGCTTCAACAATCTCTCTTATATAGAGAGAAGAATTTCTTTTTCCTCTATATGGAACTGGAGCAACAAAAGGAGCGTCCGTTTCTGACATTATCATATCAAGCGGAGTGTATTTTATATATTCATCATAATCATGAGTAAAGGTGATCACTCCCGTAAAAGAAACAGTAAAACCAATATTTAAAAATCTTTTTAAAATATCGGTATTACCGGCAAAAAAATGAGCATTACCTTTTAGTTTTTCGCCTTGTTTTTTAGAATGACTTTCTAATATATTCAGGGCATCAAAATACGCGTCAAATGTTTTTGCGCTCGATCTTATATGAAGCATTAAAGGTTTTTGTGTTTGCAAAGATAAATCTATATGCTTCTCAAAAATTTCTTTTTGAATATTTTTTTCTTTTTCAGACAGATTTCCCCCATCAAGATTTCGACGCCCAAAATAATCAAGCCCACATTCACCTATAGCCACCACTCTTTTGTTGGAGGCCAAACCAGCGATTCTCTCATCAAAAACAGACTGGGATGATAAATCTCCCGGATGTTCTCCGACCGAAGCAAAAACATTATCGTGCTTTCCAGTAAGTTCTATAGATTTTTGAGATGATTCAAAATCAGTACCAATAGAAATAGTACCGATTTTCAATTTTTTCATTTCTTCTATTTGTTCATCTCTGTCTTCTTCATAGTCTGGGAAGTAAGGATGAGAATGTATATCAAAATATTCAAATTTCATATTATTCCTTTCTCAAAAAGAGTGGAGCAAGGGGGGATTTGTTTTCTTTAATAAGGTTTATTATTTTTTTAGAAGTTTCTGGAAGAAAAGGGGTGAGCATAAAAGCAATTAGATTCAATTCATTTACAAGTTCTTCTATTATTTCTCTCCCCTTTTTTTGTTCCCCCTCTCCTCCTTTAACCAATTTAAAAGGTTTTGTTTCTTGAATTTTTTTATCAGCTTCACTTATTTTTGTCCAGACAAAACTAATTGCTCTTTGTAGATCAAAACTTTCGAAAGCTTCTGTATATTCTTTTGGAAAATTTTTAATATCATAATTATCTATTTTTAATTCATGATTTAAATTTTCTGCCATCTTCATGATTCTTGAAACAAGATTTCCCAGCCCATTGGCAAGACCAGAATTATAAGAATCTTTGAATCTTTCCATCGTAAAAGGGCTATCTTCAAAACTAGAAATTTCTTTCAAAAGAAAAAATCTCAGAGCATCTATTCCATATTCTTTTGATATTTCCATTGGATCTATTACATTTCCAAGCGATTTAGACATTTTTACTCCACCTTCTGCTGTAATATGACCATTCACAACAATCTTGTCTGAATTTTTGATTTGAGCAGACATAAGCATTGCTTGCCACATCACCGCCTGAAAACGAGTATTATCTTTACCGCAATACTGTAAAGTCTCTCCGCCCAACCAAAATTTTTCAAAATTTGATTGATCAGCGCTTCCCCAACCTAGAGTGGTTATATAATTTGAAAGCGCATCAAACCAAACATACATAACATGACCTTCATCATTTGGCACCTCTATTCCCCAAGGCATTTTTTCTTTAAGCCTTGAGATACTAAAATCTTGCAATCCCCTTTTTACGAAAGCAATTACTTCATTGTATCTAAATTGAGGCACAACAAATTCAGGATTTTTTTCATAAAAATCTAAAAGTTTATCTTGGAATTTTGAGAAAGCAAAAAAATAATTTTCTTCTTCTATTATTTCTAACTCTCTATTTGGGTGAATCTGACATCTGCCATTTTCCAACTCTGAATCTGTCTTTTCTTCTTCGCAGCCGACACAATATTTAGTCTTATAATTTTTTTTATAAATATAACCATTTTCAAAAACTTTAGTCCAAAAATTTTTAGCCCCTTCTTCATGTTTCAAATCAGTAGTTCTTATATAATTTATATCCTCTGAAATACCAAAAGATTTTAACTGTTCTTTAAAATTCAAGAAACCATCATCCACAAAATCTTTAGGATTTTTCCCCAACTCTAAAGCTTTTTCATATATTTTCATTCCATGCTCATCGGTACCTGTATTAAAAAACAGATTAAAACCTTGCATTTTTTTATACCTAGCAAGAGAATCCGCCCTAATCATTTCAAGAGCATGACCTATATGCAAATTTGCATTTACGTAAGGAAGGGTTGTTGTTATATAAAAATTCTTACTCATCTTTTCTTTCTATATCCAAAATCATTTTTCCGCAATAGCACGAATAGAAGCTTTATCTTTTTCTACATCATTCAAAAATTCCATAATCATAGTGGCGAGCGGAACAGCGATGATCATACCGACGAATCCAGCGAGCTTGCCACCAATTATTATCGCCAAAATAGAAATGAGAGGAGGAACTCCAACAATTTTTCTTACAACAAGAGGATAAATGAGTTGATTTTCAAACTGTTGAATAATTACATAGAGACCGATCACAAGCAAGGCGCTAGTCATACCATCACTTATCAAGGCAATAGTAACAGCAGGAATTGCTGCAATTATTGGACCAAAAACAGGAATTATTTCAAATATACCAGCAAGTACAGCGAGCAACAAAGCATTTTCAACCCTGAGTAAAGTCAGGCCAAGAAAAACAAGCATACCCACTATTATAGATAGCACTATTTGGCCCTGCATCCATAAGCCTATTTTATGTTGGGATCTTTTCCATAAATCAATAATATATTTTTCATTTTTAGCCGGAGTAACAATCCTCAAAAAATTCGTAACCCCATCAGATTCAACCGAAAGATAGAAAGACAAAACTATAACAAGAATAAAACTCAATACGCCACCGAAAATGGTGCTGGCGGTTGAAAAGAATCCATTTGAAAGACTTGATACATACCCATCAATTTGCTCCACAATTTGAGCTAAAGAAAAATTCTTTGAGAAACCTTCTACTGCCGAATTTGAAGAGAGAAAAGAATTATTTTGCAAAGGATTCCAGACTTGCAACTCTCCTAAATATCCAGGCAAAGAAGCTAGGAAATTGGCTGATTGATTTAATAGGGGTAGAAGAAGGAAATAAAATACAAGAACTAAAGAGATAACAGCCACAGAATATATAAAAAGGACGGACAAAATTCTAGGAATATTTCTTTTCATTAACCAGCGTGTACCAGGCTCAATAGAAGAAGCTATTATAACAGCAAGAATTACAACCAAAAATATATCTCTCAAATAGTAGAGTACAAAAAAAGCGAGGGCTATAAGAATGGTTTTTATTATTGTACCAGAGCTTATTTGTATTATTTTTTCATAAGAACGATTTGTCATTACTATAATTATAGTTTAAAAACAAATAAGTATAAAGTGGAAAAAAATCAGGCAAACAATCTTTCTTTTAAGAAAGAGGTAAGATCATCTTCTCTAACTCTTTCTTGTTCTCCGTTATCTCTAAAACGCACAGTTACTCCTTCCCCTTTTTCTATAGTCTCAAAATCTACAGTCACACAAAATGGAGTGCCGATCTCATCTTGTCTTCTATAACGCTTACCAATATTTCCATTATCATCAAATTCTACCGCACCAAATTCTTTCTTCAGCTTCAAATAAATATCTCTTGCTTTTGAAACCAATTCTGATTTGTTTTTTAATAAGGGAAATACAGCAACCTTTACTGGAGCTAATCTTCCATTTAATTTTAAATAGACTCTTTTTTCTCCACCCAAATCATCTTCCTCGTAAGCATTGTCCATAATTGCAAAAAACAACCTGCCCAAACCCATTGAAGTTTCAATAATCCAGGGAATATATTTTTCTCCAGTTTCTTGATCAATAAAATTTAAATCCTCTCCTGAAAATTTCATATGCTGAGAAAGATCATAATCTGTTCTGTCGTGAATACCCATAAGCTCATCAAAACCCCAAGGAAATCTATATTCAATGTCCCAAGCATCTTTGGCATAAAAAACTAGATTCTCGTGTTGGTGCCATTTTAGATTTTCTTTTTTTAGACCTATAGAAATCAACCATTGCCATTGCTCTTTTTTAATACGATCATATGCTTCTTTATTTTCATTTGGTTTTATAAAAAATTGAGTATCCGCTTGTTCCATTTCTCTAACACGAAAAAGAAAATTGCGGGGTGAAATTTCATTGCGAAAAGCTTTTCCTATCTGAGCAACACCAAAAGGAATTTTTGGATGCATAGAATCAACTATGTTTTTGTAATCAAGATAAATACCCTGACAGGCTTCACCGGGCAAATAAACAGGTTCTCTGTCTTCAGAAGTAAAATCACCTAAATTGCTTTTAACCAAAAGATTGAATTTACGAACTTTAGAAAAATCTTTTGATCCACACTTTTCACAAATTATTTTATCTCTATTTTCTTCAAAAATTTTATTCAGCTCGATTTCATCCATTTTTTCATCAGCCAAAACACCTATTTCATTTAAAACTTTATCTACTCTTATTCGATTGTTACATTTTTTACATTCAGCCAAAGGGTCAGAAAAACCAGAAGTGTGTCCGCTCGCCTCCCAAACTCTTGGGTGTTTAAACATACCAGCATCTAAACCAAAAAAATTTTCTTTTTGATAAACATTTTCTTCCCACCACAAACGTTTTAGATTGTTTAAAAGCTCAACACCTCTTGGGCCAAAATCAAAAATCCCCGCCAAACCACCATATATTTCAGAACCAGGAAATACAAAACCCCTTCTTTTTGATAAAGACACCACTTTGCTCATTTTGTCATTTTCATTCATAGACATAATATACCATCCTTAGACATAAAATTCTAATTAAAATAAGAAGCCAGAACATTATTTTGTCACCTTCTCATCACCAAGTTTATAGGATGGATCACTAGAAAATTTTGTATCAAGAGCTCCCACTTTAAAATCCAAACGAGATCCTGTTATTTTATCAACACCACCAACAGAAGCTTCGTTTAATAAAAGCGGAGATTGACCCGTTTGGCTTATACTTGGCAAAATTTCAATTTGAAACTGCACTTCTTTAGAAGAATTTGAAAATACTGATCCAACATTCCAAACAATTTGATTCAACGATTCGTTATAATTTATGTTTTCAGAAGATGGATATTTTTCACCAGTCCATTTTACATAAGACGGTAAAGATGCTTTGACCTCAACATTACTTACTTGATTTAAAGAATTTTTAATTTTCCACATTATAGTATAGGAAGTTTTAGTATCAACAACAGGAGGTATTGGACCATAATTTTCTATATTACCTATAGACCTTACGACTTTAGAAAAAAGAGTTAGATCTGTTGCTAAAATTATCTTTCTTGTTTCAACGGAAGAAATCTCTTCAACAGAACCATTTTCGTTTACTCTAAGAGCTTTAGCGACGACAGATATATTTATTTCTGGTTTAGAGCCAGACCTTATATTTAAATTTGGGACTAAAGAAAAATTAAAAGACGAACTTGAACCAGGAGACAATTCTCCGAAATTGAGAATGGATTTTTTGTCCCACACAATTGAATCATTTGACGAGCTAAAAAAACCT
This sequence comes from uncultured Candidatus Saccharibacteria bacterium, assembly GCA_964601245.1. Lineage (GTDB taxonomy): Bacteria > Patescibacteriota > Minisyncoccia > Phycocordibacterales > WO2-35-19 > CAZRMR01. The sequence goes on along the minus strand of CAZRMR010000004.1, from coordinate 2,550 downwards.
CCCTGACCAACTGATACAGATTCTTCATTAAAAGCCCCCCCACTCAAAAAAGATTCGATTGACAGATCATATATTTTAGAAGCTAGATTGTTTATCAAATTTATACTTACATCTATCCGATCATCATTTTTAGCCACATAATCAGAGCTTGAACCTTCTATCAAAAGATCGAGGCCGATAAAAGATTTCTTAATCAAGACGGATTCCACCAATTCGTACATGAGAACAGATATTTCTCTTTCATCAACAGGATTTGCTGTACCAGAACTTATTCTAAAAACTTTTTCTTCATTGTCTTGGCCTAAAATTGATCCAACAATTCTTATTTTCCTTTTCTCGCCCGGATTAAAATTTTTTATACTCCATGTATTATCTCCAAAAGAAGGGGTCGGAGAAGCGCTTTTAAAAACAAAACCAAAAGGATATTCATTTTTTACCAAAAAATTATCTATTTTATCCTTAGAATTTGAAACTATCTCCATCTCAAAAACAACCTCTTGACCTGAATTTATTTCTTTCGGATATATAGGAGTTATTATAACTGGAGCAGAACTTATGCTTACTTCATAAACTTTTTCTTTATAAAAAAGAGCACTTGAATTTTCGACTCTATATTCAAGTGATATCTTTATTTCTTTAACGCTTTCTTTTTCTCCAAAAAATACCGCTTTTATGTTTTGAGTATATTTTTGACCAGACTTTATAGAATCAATAGCAAATTTTTCCCTATCCAATTCTTTGGAAAGGTCAGTTGGAGATTTTGTGCCACTTGGATATTCTATAAGAAGAGATGCGGAAGAAAGATCTACGTTGTTGGCATTTAATATGTTTATATCGAAAGACACTTCTTGGCCGCCCCCGACAGAAATCGGACCCACCACTTCTATCTCTACATTTCTTGAAGAAATCATATTGCCACCCCCAAGAAAAATAAAAGCAGAAATACCAATGGCTATTAAAAAGAAAAATACAGAAAAAATAAGAATTTTGTTTATAAAATTGCTTTTTTTATTTGCCATAAAAGAAACCTTAGATGCTAATTCATCAAACTTTCCTGGACCTGAACTTTCCCATTTATCTTTCACATATATTTCCTCCCCTTTTGAATTATCTGAAAAACTTTCTGAGTAATTATTTTTGAAACCATCATCTGTTCCTTTTGTATTTCTTGAATAAAGTTTTTTCTCTAATTCGTTTAGTTTTTCTTTTTTTTCATCACCATATTGCATGGTTCTAAATTATACCATTAAAATTATTATGTTGCTTTTAAAGCTTCGTTGATAAGTTTTGTTATTTTGAATCTTTTTGTTGCTATTTTTTCCAAATATTCTCCTTTTATTTCAGTATCAGAAATTGGTATTGAAAATTCTGGATCATGCCTCATATAACCCAAAAGATATAAAATTCTTAAGAGTACCAAACATTCGGCAAGAGCAATATTTTCATTATTTTTTTCTTCCAAAAAAATAAAAAAATTAAAAACTACCCCAAAAAGGCTCTCATTTTTTTCTTCACCGTTTAAAAGTTTTTTAAGAAGATTTGAAACATTAGCAATAATAAAAATTTTTTCTTTCTCTGATTTTAAAATTTCATAAAAATTTTTTTGATAAATAGCTCCAACAATTTTCCAACCAGCTTTTCCGCTAACAAGAGAAAAGTGTGTTAAAGAAAAGATCTGACAGCCAGCCTTAAATTTTGAATTCACCTTTCTCGCTCCTTGAGCTTTTGCCCAGACAAAACCAAACTCTTTGGTCAAGATACCGACTCTCAAATTTGAATCTCCCTCAATTTTTGTTTCTAAAACAATACCGAGCGTTTGATGTTTTGAATACATATTTATTTCAAAGCCATTTTGAATTCAAAATCCCCTATCTTTAGAGATAAACCATCGTTTTTGGCAAAAACTATATTTAAAATATTAGCGGTTCTTTTTATATTTTCTGATATTTCTTGAACAAAATCTTGTCCATCTTTATCTGTATCTATTATTAAATCAACCGAATTTTCGGGCAAAAGATTATTATTTTTTCTAAGATCCTGAAGGGATCTTATGAAATCCCTCTCAAACCCCTCTTTTTTTAACTCAGACGTTAGCTCTGTATCAAGCCAAACTTCTTCAGTCAAATCTGGATCAAAATCTATTTCTTTAACATTAATTTCATCTTTTATAAGCTCTAAATATTCTTTTTTATCTTTCAATTCTAAATCTTTAACTTTCAATTTGCTGAGCGGTTGTCTTATTTTTATAAGAGAGGCCATTCTTTTTTCTAAAGCAATTGAAACTAATTTTCTTACCGATTTCATGATAGAGATTGCTTTTTCATCAATTCTAAGACTTTCAAGCAAAGGCCAGTCTTCAAGATGAACGCTTTCTTTAGAAGATTTGTTTTTCAAATCTTGATATATTTTCTCAGCAAAAAACGGCATAAACGGGGCCAGCATTTTAGAAAGCTCTATTAAAACAAACATCATTGTTTCAGAAACTTTTTTATTTTCTTCAAAATTTTCAGATTTGAAACGATCTCTTGATCTTCTCAAATACCAAGTTGA
>CAZRMR010000003.1:43393-46831 GCA_964601245.1 uncultured Candidatus Saccharibacteria bacterium | reverse complement strand
AAGCAAAATCCTTTTCCTCCCGCAAAAATAGTTTTTGCTTTGCCTCGTCCACATTATTGAAGCCCCGCCACCTGTCTGAATACTTGGAAGGCAGAACCCCGAAAGAAAACACCCTTTCCTTTTTTAGAAAAAATCCACCCCGCGCAAATCAAATTAGCAAGGAGTGTTTTCTTTCGGGGTTGCCGAGCGGAGCGAGGCAGTGGCGGGGCGATTCATTCAGCGATTTTGAAAATAGGTGCGAGCTTGGTAAAATAGAGACACCAATTCGCTTTATTATCATATAGCATTCGACCTAAGCACCAAAATACTACTAAAATTCTCCCAATTTTTTACACAGCTATTACACAAAAACACTTGACAAAAACATTGGAGGGCGTAGCCTTTAATTTAGGTATTTGCTCAAATTGCCTATATATAAAAATAAGGCATATTTAATGGTTCTCTAATTTTAAACATGAAAAATATATTTTTGAGGGTTAAAACTCTCAAGTTTGTTTCGATATCTTTGGCTCTACTTCTCGTAGTGCCTATGTATGCTGTGCCTTTTAATACTGAAGCCTTACCTCCACCAACTACCACAATTTTTTCTGATGGATTTACGAATTTAAATAATTGGATTGAAGAAGGGTGGTCTTCTTCTAAAGATGGACATGGCGCCGGTAAATCAGCAAAAATAGTTGGTGCAAATAATTCTCAGATAATGAAAAAAACCATTTCTACATCTGGTTATGAAAATATAAACTTTAGTTTTTGGTACAAAGCAGATAGTCTTGAGACGGAATTACAATTTCCGTCTTATCATTTTGATAAAGTAGAATTATTTTATACTTTAGATGGTTCAAGTTGGACAGAAATTACAGATGCTCAAATAGATGATGCGGATGATGATAATAATTGGTACCAGTATTCTTATAATTTACCTTCTGGGGCAAATAATAACCCAAATTTTGGTATAAAATTTGATGGCGATTTAAACTCTGGTAGTGATACGGTTTGGATTGATGATGTTTTGTTAACGGGCACAAAAATAAATACAGCGCCGGTGGCTCAAGATCAAAGTGTTGCATTTGCCCAAGATAGCTCAGTAAATGGTATAACTTTGGTCGCTACAGATTCTGATGTACCATCGCAAACATTAACGTATTCAATAGTTTCAAATCCTTCAAACGGAACTCTGGGCTCATTGTCAATAAGTCAGATAGGCTATACTCCAAACTCTGGTTTTTACGGGTCAGACTCTTTTACTTTTAAAGCAAACGATGGTTATGCAGATAGTAATATCGGAACTGTATATATTACTGTAAATCCAAAAGATGTTGATCAAGATACTATTCCAGATGATGTAGATAACTGTCCTTCTGTTGCAAATACTGATCAAGCGGATTCGGACGGGGATGGTGTCGGTAATGCTTGTGATAATTGCCCAAATGTTTCAAACGGAGATCAAGCTGATGTTGATCTTGATGGTATAGGCGATTCTTGTGATAACTGTCCTCAAAACGCAAACGCAAATCAATCTGATGAAGATTCAGATGGAGTGGGTGATGTTTGTGAAGAAAAACAGTTAATTTGTGATCCGAAAGTGAATTTAATTTCTAATGGAGATTTTGAAACTCCTGTTGTTACCGATTCAAACAAATGGCAAATATTCTCATCCGGAATTGATTGGTCTGTAGATTGGGTAAATCCTTTAATTTCTGCTACTCCGTCTCTGGAATTCCACAGGGGAGTAAATGGTTGGCTTCCAAGCTCTGGTTCTCAATATGTTGAGCTTGACGGCGATACAGAAGGTCCTGATGGTTCTGTTAGTGGGGAATCAGCTTCAACAATGATTTACCAAAACATCAAAACCATTCCAGGTAAGACATACAAATTAACCTTTGATTTCTCCCCAAGACCAAATACAGACGATACTCAAAATATATTGGGTGTAGTTTGGGGTGGGGAAGAAAAATCTCCTATATCAGCTGTAGGTGGTTCTCAAACAACGTGGGTACCATATTCATTTGATTTTACAGCTACAACATCTTTAACAACATTGATCTTTAAGGACCTTGGTAAATCAGATTCTTTGGGAACTTTCTTGGATAACGTCAGTCTAACTTGTCAAAATGAACCAGAAGACCCTTGTACTTATTCTGATGAAATGATTGTATCGGATGAGACAAATATGGTTGGAGATGCTAATGCAAAATTGACTTGGACACATCCTGCTTGGATATCTACCACAACATCGGCAAAATGGATTTGGAGTGATGAGCAAGTTCAAAACCCAACAGAAGATGAGATGAAGGTATTTACTAAGACATTCACTTTGAGTGGAAACCCAACTTCAAATGCTCTTCTTTCAATCGCAAGTGATAATAGTTTTAGGGTGGTTATAAATGGTAACGAAATTGCTTCTACCACAAATGAATCAAATTATGGAGCTTTTGTTGATTACACAGTTCCCGCTTCAAATTTGATTTACGGAGAAAATACTATAGAAATAACCGTTTACAATTGGGCATTAGAAGGAGATAATGTTGATTACACAAAAAATCCGGCTGGAGTAATATACGCACTTTATGTAAATACAAAAAATTGTCCGGGGGATCAGCCACAAGAGCCTAACAAATTGCAAGTAAAAATATACAAATACCTTGATGGGGTTCAGGCAGATTCAGAATCAGCAGATAGTTATGAATTTCCTATGAGATCTACTTGGAGCTGGCCATCAAGTCCTCAACTTCAAGGTAGTAATGGTTCTGGAGAGTATTTGTTATGACTTTTGGGTCACGGAGGATCTATGCCTTATAGTGCATACACTTCTACGATGAACGCACCAGCAACATATCAGACTTATGAAGTGACAAGCGATATAAATGAATCAAGCAAAGTTTTGCCTACAAATGCGCAGTGTGAAGAGGGGATGTATAGATTGGTTGGTTATAGAGTAGGAGATTCTTTGCCTGAAGCACAGGAAGCCACTCTTCAAACAAATTATCCTGATTTTACGAATCTTGGAGGAGATAAATATGTGATAGTGGAAAACGAAACATGTAAAACAGATGGAGAGACTGAAGAAGAGCAACCAAAGAAAACAACCGAAGAAGGAAGTAATATTCCGGGCGGAAGAAGAAGAGACATTTCTGGATTGTTTGGGGGCGGGGAAGTCTTGGGTGCTTCTACAGAAGGACTCTTGTGTGAGCCATATCTCAATGAATACATTAAGTTTGGAGCGAACAATAATCCGGAAGAAGTTAAGAAATTACAGATATTCCTAAATCAATTCTTTGAGGTGAATAATCCAGTCACAGGATTTTATGGACCTATAACTTTTGAAATGGTAAAGAAATTCCAAGCCCATCAAGAAGCAGGGACTCTTGCTCCTTGGGCTGTGGCAGGATTGGGGACAGATGGCCCTACAGGATATGTTTATAAGACAACAAAAAGGTG
>CAZRMR010000003.1:40901-43372 GCA_964601245.1 uncultured Candidatus Saccharibacteria bacterium | reverse complement strand
TAAAGTGTCCAGAAATGATTGCCACATATCCTATACCAAACCTTCCTTAATAATCTGTTGAAATAATATTATAAATACAAAACAATAAAGGCTTAAACAGGCCTTTATTGTTTTGTATTTTATTGGTATAATCAAATTTATAAGTATTAATAAATATGAAAAATAAAAAAGAAATTATGAAATTAAAAATATTTATAGTAATTCTTCTGATTTTTGTTTTTAGTTTTGGTATTTTTTCCTCTTTTAGAACTACGGTTGTAGATTCTCTTTCTGCTATATATGCTTCTGTTTTAGTCAATTTAACCAATAAAGACAGAGTTTTAGCTAATGTAGGAGAGTTGAAAGTAAATCCTCTTCTTGAAAAAGCCGCTCAATTAAAAGCGGATGATATGGCAAGCAAGGGTTATTTCTCTCACAATACTCCAGATGGAAAAAATCCTTGGTATTGGTTTGAACAGGCAGGTTATCAATACAGATATGCTGGAGAAAATTTGGCTGTAAATTTTGAAAATAGCGAAGATGTTCAGACTGCTTGGATGAATTCAAGGGGGCATTTTTTAAATATAGTAAATCCAAAATACACTGAGATTGGTATCGCTACCTCTACTGGGATTTATAAAGGTAGGCAAGCGATCTTCGTAGTTCAAATGTTTGGCACTCCAGCTAAATAAAAAATGAGAGTAAGTTAATTACTCTCATTACTCTCACCTATGAGTTTACGTACTATTTCTAACCAGAGATTACCTGTTGTTTCCTTTTCAATATCTTTTATTGATAGATTAGGTTTTTTCTTGGAAATCTTCTCCTTAATAGAGCAATATTGAAGATAATCTCTTTTTAATTTATTTATTTCTTTTCTTGGTGCATTATTTTCTTCCATAAAATCAATTATTTTTTCAAATAAAGCACTCTCTAAATTACTAATAATAAAAATAGTCTGATCATGTGGTTGAGACATCGAATTACTCTCTTCTTTGAAGAAGAATATAATACTATTGCATTTTACGCAATTTTAAATATATATCTTCTATAGCTTTTACTGCGTCACCGGCGGCTATGTTGTTTTGTTGATAAAGACCATCAGTGCAATCTCCGGCAGCCCAAATACCAGACATACTTGTAGCTTGAGTTTTGTGATCTATTTTTATATGACCAAATTCGTCTTTTTCTACTAAATCTTCTAAAAAAGAAGTGGCTGGATTATGGCCAATTTCTACAAATATTCCATCAACGGGTATTTCTACGTCATCCACAAAAGGTTTGGTTGTCTTATAAACCAATGATTTAACAAAATCACCCCCCTTTATTTTTATAGGTGTTGCGTTTGGTATGGCGCGCATTTTTTTGTCACTCATAGCTTTCTCAATAGTTACTGGATCAGCTTTAAATTCTCCACGGCTAAGCAAAGTCACACTTTTACAATAAGAAAGTAATTGGAGGGCAGATTCAAAGCCTGCATTTCCTCCACCAATAACCGCCACATCTTTGCCTGTAAAAAATGGCCCATCACAAGAAGCGCAATAAGTTATACCTTTTCCTTCAAAATCTTTTGCTCCCTCGATATCCAATTTTTTTCTTGAGCTACCGGTTGCAACCAAAATAGTTTTTGTTTTGTAAATATATTTATTTGTGGTGACAACAAAACCCCTGCCCGCAACACTCTCGCTTGCGAGGCGGGCGGGATCTCCATCTATGTGTTCTATTTTTGAAACACTCTCACCCTCCTTTATGTCCACAAATTCCTTGGCGTAAAATTTTACATGTTCTTTCAAACTTTTAGCCAAATCAACACCGGAAATAGCGATTGTTCCTATCCAATTTTGAATCTCATCTGACTCAACACTTTGGCCCCCAAAAGATTCAGTTATCAAAGCTGTCTTTATTTGTTTTCTAGCAGCATAAACACCTGCTGAAGTTCCTGCTGGTCCACCACCTATAATTATCAATTCGTAATTCATAAAATTATTGTATCATAAACTTAAAATTTTCTTAAACACATTTTAAATTATATTATTAACCGATCATTAATAACACCATCGACTCTTGATGCGATCGCACTGAGTTATAAATTTATAGAGAGTCATTAATTAAAAGATTCATTAAAAGAGTCACCAATAGAAGGACCAAGGTGTACTACTAATACTTTAAACTACTATTTTAACTTAGATCTTCGCAAAAATGCAGGCACAGAACCCCATTCGTCTTCATCGTCAGAAACATTTTGCTTTATATCAGAAGATTCTTCTTCCATCTGGTTTTTCTTCTCTTCTTTTTCTTTATTGAAAACGGAATTGAATATTTTACCCCTATCTTCTTCTTGTTTTTCGCTGAACAAATTATTTTTTAATGAAAAATTCTCTGGAAAACCTGATGCTATAACTGTGATTTTTATTTCACCTTTTTTCAATTTGTCATCTCTTACTGTGCCAAAAATTATTTTAGCATTTGGATCCACGGATTCTGTAATTAAT
>CAZRMR010000003.1:31778-40858 GCA_964601245.1 uncultured Candidatus Saccharibacteria bacterium | reverse complement strand
CGTCACCACCAGCTATAGAGAAGAGGACACCTTTGGCGCCATTTATAGAAACTTCAAGTAGAGGAGAGTTTATGGCTAATTTTGCTGCTTCTTCAGCTCTCTTTTCTCCAGAAGCTCTACCTATACCCATAAGAGCACCTCCTGCTCCTTCCATAACTGCTTTTATGTCTGCAAAGTCAATATTTATAGTTCCTGGGGTTGTTATTAAATCAGATATTCCTTCCACTGCTTGTTTCAATATATCGTCACACATAGCGAAGGCATTTTTTGCAGTCGTGTCTTTGTTTATGGTCGCAAGTAATCTATCGTTTGGTATGACAATAAGAGCGTCAACGGATTGTCTCAAATCTTCAAGACCAATTTCAGCTATTTTCATCCTTTGATTACCTTCAAAAGAAAAAGGTTTTGTAACTACTCCTACTGTTAGAGAACCCAATTCTTTTGCTGTTCTTGCAATAACAGGGGCTGCTCCTGTGCCAGTACCCCCACCGAGACCGCAAGCAATAAAGACCATATCAGAACCTTTCAAAGATTCTTGTATTTCTTCTTTTGTTTCTTCGACAGCTCTTTTACCTATCTCTGGGTCCATGCCCGTTCCAAGACCTCTTGTTAGATTTTTGCCTATGTGGATTTTCTTTTTTGCCTCTGAATGATGTAGATCTTGAGCATCTGTATTTACAGCTACAAACTCAACCCCTCTGACTTTAGAATTTATCATATGATTTACAGCGTTCTTTCCAGAACCGCCAACTCCTATAACCTTTATTCTTGCGAATGATTCTACTTCTGGTTTTATTTGAGGCATATTAAAGATAAGTTAAATGTCTAATTAAAATACAGCTCAATTTTAGCAAATAAATTAATAAAATCAAATCCTTGCCAATATATTTAAAACGTGTCAAAAGCTTAAGGTAAAAATTGCTTAAAAATAGAAAAAATTTTGTTTATAACATCTTTGCCTTTTTTGTTTAAACCAAGATTGTCTTCTTCTTCAGGCAAATTCCCCATGATACAGAGACCAAAAGCAACTGACCAAGAAGAATCTTTTATTTGGAATTTACCATTATTTGTGTTTATCGAAGCTATCCTTGATGGTAATTTTAGATAATTTCTAGCCAAATCTTCTATAGCTCCTATGGAAGATGAACCTCCTGTTATTATGATACCAGCGGGCAAAAGACCTGATTTTCCTATCTTCTTTAAGTGGGCTTCAATCAAATCAAAAATGTCATTTAATCTGGCTGAAATTATTTCTTCCAATTTCTTTTTCGAAAAATTTGTCGAAGTAATGCCTCCCAATTTTATTGATTCTGCTTCTTCCAATGATATTTTTAAACCTAACGCAATATCATTTGTTATATCAGTACCCCCAATCGGAAAAACTTCAAGAGAAATTGGAATATTGTTTTCAAAAACAACAATGGAGACTGTCTCTGCCCCTATGTTTGCAAGCACACAACCAGCAATTTTTTGACTTTTTGAAAGAGTAACAAAAGAAGCCGCGATAGGTGAGGCGACTACGTCAATCACTTTAACACCAGCGAGCTCCACAGCTTCCACAAGATCATCTAAATGAGATTCTATACAACTAACAAACAAAGCTTTAACCTCAAGCTTTGATCCTTTCATACCGTCTACTCTCCCGAGAACAGGTTTGCCATCTATTTTCCAAGATAATGGTATAGAATATATTATTTTTCTATTTTGCATTAAAGTCCCAGGTATTGATTCTTCTGCTGAAAGCATCGCTTGTTCTATATCTGCTTCCGATATCTGTTGATCAGCTCGACTAACTATCGCTGAACCATTTGAATTTATACTTGAAAGTCCGATTCCTCCAATAGAAACAAAAACTTTTTTTATTTTTTGGCCAGAAGAATTCTCGGCTTGTTTTAAAGCTAAAGAAACACTTTTTACCACATCGGAAGTGTTTATAATGTACCCATGTCTCAAGCCTTTTGATTCAGCTCTGCCAGTACCAATTATGTTTGGAAAATGGCTATCATCCGAATATTGTGAGACGACAACTTTAACTTCATAAGTACCAATATCTATACCGGTTGTAATACGAGAACTCATACAAATTATTTTAACACACGATTTGAAACTCTCAATAATTTCTGGTGTTTATAACCATTTTTATTTAAATTTTAGGAAATATTTGTTTTCAAGAATTTCCATCTTTTTACCATGTTCAAATCCTTTTAAGTGAAGCATACCGTGAATAAGTAAGAATAGCGTATATTCTTCAAATTTCATAAAAAATTTTGGCGATTTTATTTTTGCAATATATGGACAGATGAATATTTCTCCAGATTTTTCTGTTATTTTGAAAGATAAAATATCAGTTGGTTTTTTAACCTTCCTATATTTAAAATTTTTGGATTCTATAAATTTTTTGCCGACAAAAACAACCGACAAATCATATTTTGTTCCTAAAATCTGATTTTTTATTATTTCAAAATTTGTATTTAAAAATTTTTTAGATAAAAAACTTGCGTTTTTTATGTTTGATCTAAACGCAATCTTGTCTTTTTGATAAATTATTTTCATCTGTTAATCTAATGAGCCTTGCATTTTACCCATCTTTATTAACTCTCTGATTTTTGTTTTTTTCTCAATTTTTTTAAGAGCTTTTTTCTTTTTTACGTATTCTGAAAGATTTCTTGTGCTATATCTTCTGCTTCTTAGACGATTCAAAATACCAGAGCTCTGAACTCTCTTTGTGAATTTTCTTATTAGGCTTAGATTGTTATCGTTGCCGCTTTTTGTTACTTCTACGTTTACTGCCATAGTGAGGAGTATATACTAACATAAATAAAAATATAATGCAAAATTTATACTAATTTTGATACTTTTTCGTATAAATTTTTGATAGGTACAATTTCTTGAGCTCTTGTCGCCGTGTCTCTTATTATGACCGAATTTTCTATAGCTTCTTTTTGACCCAAGAGTATTATATATTTTGAATTTGAAGATTCGGCACTACTCATTTGAGCGCTTAGTTTATCTTTTGCAATTGAATGGATAACACTAGCTTTTGCTTTAAGTAATTCTTTCAAAACAAGAAAACTTTTGAGTTTGGCTTCTGATCCAAATTGAACCAAATAGAAATCATTTTTACCTGACTTTATTTTTATCTTTTTCATATTTTTCTTAAGCTTTGCCGATATGTCGCAAAAACAAGAAGGTATATCTTTTTTAAAGCCCATTTTCTTCGCTAATTTGTTAAATCTAAAACCATAAGCAAGTGGCTCTTTTTGTGTTTTTTTGTCCCCCTGATCTATTATTGAAAATACTGTTTCAGAGCCTATATCAAGATTGCCTAAAAGATTGTTGTCTATGGAATAAGGGACTTCCATTATCTCAAGAAATTCTAAACATTCTTTAAAATGAGCCCTGCTTGATTCTGAAAGAAAATCTATAGACTTAGGAGATTCATCTAACCACTTTTTCCATTCTTCTTTGTTTTCTTTAAACAAAATCATATGGTCTTTTTTTAGAGCCTGTCTCAAATCTTGAGGAAAATTATTGAAGTTCTTTTTTACAAAAGCACTCATTTTTCTATTGAATTCGTTTACAGATTCTCTGTCTCCTATTGAGTTTATTCTGATCTCAAGATCTTTATAACCCAATTTATTCAAAATAGATATTGCTGATTGAATAGAAAGGCACTCACAAACACTTTTATAAGATCCTAAAGTTATAAGAGTAGACTCGATTCTGTTTGGTTTTTTCCTAGATTTTGACCCAACAAAAGGTCTTTCGAGATAAAACATTACAGGTTGAGACAGAGAGTACATTTTTTCTTCAAAATAGATAGAAAAAACCGCCACTTTTTCTTCCATGTCAGAAGAGTTGTTTATATCTTTTATTGCATCATAATCTTTTTTTGAGACCGATGGGGAAAATATAGGTTTAAATCCATAAAATCTGGCGATTTCTCCAGCTTCGGTTGTTTCTTTTTTATCTATATTTAAAATTGCCTTTTTTGTCTCTTTTTTCATATGTCTATTATTTTTCTTTTATTTCTGCTATTTCCCCAGGCATAAAATCTATTTTGTTAAAAGGGAAGAGTCTTAAAATTGGTTTGCCTATTATGTTTCGTTTAGGTAAAGACCCCCAAATTCTCGAATCAGAGCTACCAGCTCTATTGTCACCCAAAACAAAATATTCATCATTTCCAAGTTCAAAAGAAATGTTTTCTTTTTTACCATAAAAAACATATTCACCTTCTAAAGTGATCCCTTCAGGATTTTTTTCGTTGTAAATAGTGACCCTACCTTCTCTTATTGAAATTTTTTCGTTCGGAAAACCTATAAGTCTTTTAATAAAAAATTTTGATGGATTTTTTGGATATCTTATTATAACCACAGATTCTCTATCTATTTCTTTGAATCTTTTACTCAACTGATCCACAATCAAATAGTCTCCGTCTTTAAAAGTTGGATCCATAGAAGAACCACTTACAATATATGGTTGAGCTATAAATATTCTAAAAGGGACAACAATGAGCAAAGCTATAATCGCATATTTTATAAATTCCCAAAATGACCCCACTTCTTTTGATTTGTTTTCTTCCATGATTTAAGGCATTATATTACATATATCGATTAATTCAAAATTTTTTAATAAATCATGTTTTATGTAGTAGGTTTGGGAAATCCGGGCAATGAATATGAAAAAAGTAGACACAACGCAGGCAGAATGGCTGTTTTAAATTTTGCTAAAAAATTTGATTTTCCTGATTTTAGATTTGATAAAAAATCAAATTCTCAAATATCAAAATCAAAAATAGGAAAAGAGGATGTTCTCTTAGTCTTACCAGACACTTTTATGAATAATTCAGGAAAAGCAATATCTTATTTTGTAAAACCAAAGAATTCTAAGAAAAAAGAGATAAATAATCTTCTGGTTGTTTATGATGACATTGATCTGGCCCTGGGTACAGTAAAGATATCTTTCAACAAAGGTAGTGGGGGACACAGAGGTCTTGAATCGATTGTTAAGACTTTAAAAACTAAAGAATTCAGTAGATTGAGGATAGGTCTTTCTTTTTCGACGGCTTCTGGAAAAATAAAAAAACCAGGAATGAACATGACTCCAAAAGCAGGAGAAAAGGCTGTTTTAGATTTCATACTTGGGGATTTTAAAAACTCCGAAATAGAGATATTAAAAAAGGTTTTTAAAAAAACAAATGAGGCTATTAAAACTTTAATCTCAGAAGGTAGAGATAGAGCTATGAACATTTTCAATTGATATTATCTGTGCTATATTTCTTTTGGAAAGGAGTGGGCTCGTGAAAGAAAAAATAAAAAACTGGATCATTTTTTTGTACGTCTTAATTTCTCTTGGGACAATTTCTTTTGTTTGGGTTAAAGGCTGGCCTGAATTCATGGGAATGGAGGCTTATGTTTATTGTCTACCGTTTGTTCCAGGGATTTTCTTGTTTGGAATAATGATTCTTATGGTTCTTGTTAGAGTTGATGATTAAGGAGGTCTCAAGTGTGTTGTTTGCTAATCAACCAAGTTGGAGGTGATAATATGGGCTGTTTGCACAAAAGCCATGTGATTATGAGAAAAGCAGAAAAAGAAGAGGAGAAAGTGAGGGGTAAACTCATGGCGGTTTATTCCAAGAATAGCGCTGTTTTTCTTTTGGTAAGAGTTCTTTCTGGCTCTGATCGAGAGGAACAAATGATCACTGTACCTCTTAACTGCAAAGAAGGGTGGGTAAATGAGGATCCAATGAGTCTCATGGCTCGAATGGGCGGCAACAGAGAAATCTTGAGCGTCAAATGCTCAAAATGTAATAGGCCAACATGGTCTTCGGTCTCTCTCGGATTTAAAATCGCTGGGGAGTGCAACTGTTGAGTTCTTTTTGGGTTCCATACGAAAGGCGCGCTCGTAGGAGCGCGCCTTCTTTCTTTTGCTAATTTTTTTAATTTAATTTTTTATTTCTCTACATAAGACAAAGCCATTTTTTGTTCTTTTGGATCGAATATGGTTATTTTGAAATTGTAGGTTTTGCCAAGTTCTAATTTTTCTCTCAATTTTTCTTCGGAACCAAATTCAGAAATATGGACAAGCCCGGCCACTCCTTCTTCAACTGACGCTAGAGCTCCGTGTTTATTGAATTTTATAACAACACCACTAACCATATCATCTTTTTTATACTTCTTGCTTGCTTCAACCCAAGGATTTTCTTTGAGAGCTTTTATAGATAGAGAAATTTTGCCATCTTTTACCTCAATGACTTTGACCTTTACTTTGTCTCCAACTTTGGCAAATTTGTGTGGATCATCAACTAAACCCCAATCAATTTCCGATATATGAACCAATCCTTCTAATCCTTCTTCTATTTTTACAAATATACCAAAATCAACTATACCAGTAACTTCTCCTTCTAGACTGTCTCCCAACTCATATCTATCTATTATTTTTTCTTTTTCTGCATTTTCTGGATCTTTCTCAGAGAAGATAAGTTTGCCTTCTTTGGCGTTAACTCCTATTATTGTGACAAATAATTTTTGACCAACCAATTTTCTTAGTTCATCTAATATTTTATCTTTGTCACCATCGGCTATTCTTGGATAATGCTCCGTTTTCAGTTGAGAAGCGGGCAAAAAACCTGACAAACCTTGCCAATTAAGCATCAAACCACCTTTATTTGCTTCAATAACAGGAAGTTCAAATACTTTCTTGTCTCTGATAGCATCTTCAGCATCATTCCATATAAGAGCTTGCTTAGCTTCTTTGAGAGAAATTTCAATATAATTTTCTTCATTATCACTGCCTATAACCTTGCCGGTTATTTTGTCACCGATATTTATTTTCTTTATTAGGTCTCTTGCGTTTATAAACTCTCTACCAAATATAATACCTGTTCCCCAAGGGTGGAGATTTACATAAACAGCATTTTTATCTATTGATATTACTGTTCCTTCGACAATAGAATCTTTTGCTGGTGGCAGATTTGATTCTGCAACAACCTTAGACATCAGACTGTCTTTTTCTTGTAATTTGTTGGTAATTTGTTTTGACATTATAAAATAAAAACCATAAGCTTTTTCGTTTCAGGTCAAAAAGGAAACAAACGAAAGGTTATGCTATTGGTGGTCTAATAATTAAAACAAGCTTGATTTTCAGACCAAGCCACAATATAATACCACCTAAATTATATTATGCAAACCTATTGGCTTAAATTAAAAATGGCTTAAATTAAAAACATATATTATGAAAAATCCTTATATTATAGCTGGTGTTATTGTCGTTTTGGCCATCTTTGGTTTTGTGTTTTGGGGCAAAAAAACAGAAGCTCCTTTAAACCAAGAAAACAACCAAAATGACAAAGGTATATTTTTAGAAGACGGTCAATACGAAATAAATAGAGAATTAAGCAAAATATATTGGGAGGGAGAGTATCTTACCGGACTAAAAGAAAAAGGCTCTCTATCTTTATTGTCTGGTCAATTTTATGTTTCAAGTAGCACCATAACTCAAGGAGAATTTATCATAGACATGAATTCAATTTCTTCTGATCCAGAAAACGAAAGATTAGTTAATCACCTAAGATCATCTGATTTTTTTGATGTAGAGAAATACCCTGTCGCTACATTTATTTTGAAAAAAATTATGCCAACAAGTGAGGGGGGAGCAAAACTTGGTAGATATGTTTTTGCTGGAGATCTAATAATAAAAGGTATAACCCAGCCAATTTCCTTTGTTGCAACCATTTCAAGTGGTAAAAATAGCGCCGAAGCAAAAGCTTCCTTTGCTTTAAATAGAGCAGATTGGGAAATAAAATACAATTCTCCTTCTTTCTTTAGTGATCTCGGGGATAAAATAATAAGAGACGCTTTTGTTGTCGAGCTTGACTTTGTGGCAAATAAGGTGATACAATAAGATGGTAAGCGAGTTTCTCTTTGTTTGTTTTGCGAGCTTTTTAAGACGCCAACAATCAAGCAGAACGCTTGGTCGTTTTAATCGTAACATAAATGTTGTTTCGACTGCGTTCGGATAAATTAAAAATAATTTTTAATTTTCTCCTCACTTGTCGAAATAAAAAAGCACGCAATGAAAAAGCTTTTCGTAGGTAATTTGCCTTACAAAGCAACTGACACAGATCTTAAAGACATGTTCTCTAAGGCTGGGGAGGTCTCAGAAGCTGTCATTATTATGGACAGAGAAAGAGGTCTTTCAAAAGGTTTTGGTTTTGTAACTATGGCAAATGATGCTGAGGCAGATGCTGCCATAGAAATGTGGAATGGCAAAGATATGGAGGGTAGAGCTCTAACTGTAAATGAAGCTCGTCCCAAAGAAGATAGGCCTCGCAGAGATAATTTTAGAAGATAAGATGCTATGCGTCTTGTTCCGACCGCGTTCGGACAAAATGAAAATTCATTTTCGTTTTGCTCCTCACTTGTCGGAATAAATCGCAAGTTGATCATAAAAAACCATCCGCTCGGGTGGTTTTTTGTTATAATAAAAATTATGAATAAGATTTTTATTTTAATTTTGTCTGGAGTTTTTCTCATATATGCAATCAGTTTCTTTAATGAAGACAAAAGAATAAGCTTTTTAGAAATAAATGGCCAAACTTTAAGAATAGAAGTGGCTGATACTGATTCAGAAAGGATGAAAGGTCTTTCTGGTAGAGAAAATATTGGAGAAAATGAAGGATTACTTTTTGTTTTTGAAAAAGAGGGTAATTATGGATTTTGGATGAAAGATATGAACTTCCCCATAGATATTGCTTGGATAAATAAAGATAAAAAAATAATAAATATAGAAAAAAATGTTTCGCCAGACACCTACCCAAAGGTTTTTTATGGTTCTGATTTTATAAAAAATGAAAAAAGTTTATATGTTCTTGAAACAAGCGCTGGATTTTTTGAAAAAAACAAAATTGAAATTGGTGATGTTCTTAAATTTTGATTTATAAATTTTGTAAAACTATTTTAAACAAAAGGTTATTAGACCATAAACTTTACAAGCAGTAATTTGTATTTTGTTTATACTTTTTTAATAAAAGTTTTCCACAAAAAACTTGGGAGATGTATTGTTAAAATTGTAAAATTAAA
>CAZRMR010000003.1:29163-31742 GCA_964601245.1 uncultured Candidatus Saccharibacteria bacterium | reverse complement strand
TTTAAAAAAATAAAAAAATAATTAAAATTTTATTAAAAAAATTAAAAATTTATAAAAAATATGGCAAAAACAATCAAAAAATCAAAAAAATCAGCAATGGAAGATTTTATAAAAAGTGTTCAAAAAAGAGACGGATCCATTGTTAAGTTTGATTTTGAAAGGATTGTTACAGCCATAAATAAAGCCATGCTTGCCTCAAATGAGGGCTCTGAAGCAGAAGCAAGAATGGTAGCTCATAAAGTTTTGGCTGATTTGGTTAGAATAGGCAAAAAATTCAAGAATTTTTTGCCTACAGTTGAAGGTATTCAAGATACTGTGGAGAAAGAGCTTATGCTTTCTGAATATATAACTACAGCCAAAAATTACATTTTATATAGACAAGAAAGAACCAAGGTAAGAGAGCAGAATGCTCTAATCCCAATCGATGTAAAGAAAGCTGTGGCAGAAAGTAGTAAGTATTTTAAAAGTTCTTATCAGGAATTTATATTTTTCCAATTTTATGCAAGGTGGAGAGAAGAGTTGGGAAGAAGAGAAACTTGGGTAGAGTCCATTGATCGTTTTATGGATTATATGAAAGAAAATATGGGGAACAAGTTTACTGAAGCGGAATACAAAGAGATGAGAGAAGGCATCTTAAATCAAGAAGTTTGTCCATCTATGAGACTACTCTGGTCTGCTGGTAAAGCCTGTAGGACTACAAATGTTTGCGCCTACAATTGTGCTTATATAGCACCGACTTCTTGGAAAGATCTTTCAGAAATAATGTATGTTTCTATGTGTGGGGCTGGATGTGGTTTTTCTGTTGAACCAGAAAATGTCGGAAAATTTCCTCAAATTCAAAAACAAACAGGAGAAATGGCTCCTAAAATAGTTGTTGAAGACAGTAAGGTTGGTTGGTGTAAAGCTTTTGTATCGGCTTGTGAAGCTTGGGAAAAAGGTCTTGATGTCGAGATTGATTATTCTCAAATTAGACCGGCTGGTGCAAAGTTGAAAACTATGGGTGGCAGAGCCTCAGGTCCTGGACCTCTTCAAGAATTGATGAAATTTACTAAAAGAAAAATGTTGGCAAAACAGGGCAGAAGATTAAGCACCCTAGATCTTCACGATATAATATGCCAGATAGGTCTTATTGTTGTTGCTGGTGGTGTAAGAAGATCTGCCCTTATTTCTCTTTCGGCTCCAGATGATTATGAAATGAGAGATGCTAAAAATGGAGCTTTTTGGCAAACAGAAGGTCAAAGATCAATGGCAAACAATTCAGCTGTTTTTGAAGTAAAACCTTCAGCTCAGGAATTTTTGGAAGAATGGACTTCTCTTGTTGCCTCTCGTTCTGGTGAAAGAGGAATTTTCAATAGAGGAGGTTTACCAAATCAAATGCCAAAAAGAAGATGGGAGGTGGTTAAAAATGCAAAACAAATCGGTATAAATCCTTGTGGTGAAATTTATCTTCAATCAAAACAATTCTGCAACCTTACTTCAATTGTGGTCAGGCCGGAAGATGATATGGCAAATCTAAAAAGAAAAATGAGATTGGCTACAATGCTCGGTACATATCAAGCTACACTTACAAACTTCGAGTATCTTTCAAAAGATTGGAAGGAAAATTGTGAGAAAGAACAACTTCTCGGAGTTTCTATCACCGGATATTATGATAATAAAATAGTAAGAAACGACAAAAACTTACAAGAATTGAGAGAAGAAGGAATAAAGGTAAACAAAAAATATGCCAAAAAATTAGGAGTCAATGAATCAACAGCTATCACCTGTGTAAAACCACACGGTAATTCAGGGCAACTTTTGGGGGTCGGTTCTGGTATGCATCCATGGTATGCACATTACTATATAAGAAGAGTGAGAATTTCTGTTACTGATCCTCTTTTGCAAATGGCAAAAGATCAAGGAGTGCCTGTGTTTCCAGAAATAGGTTATTCAACTTCAAACGCTTCAACCATGGTCCTCGAATTCCCAATGAAAGCTCCGGAAGGGGCTGTTGTTAACAAAGATGTTTCTGCTTTGGAAATGCTTGAGGAATGGAAAAGACTAAAGGTTAATTTTACAGAACACAACCCTTCGGTCACCATTTATGTCGGAGACGAAGAATGGGTTTCGGTAGCAGATTTTGTTTATAAAAATTGGGATATAGTCGGTGGACTTTCTTTCTTACCTCGAGACAATCATGTCTATCAGCTTGCGCCTTATGAAGAAATAACAAAAGAAGAGTATGAAAAAAGAGTAAAATCTTTAAAAAAGATAGATTTCTCGAAATTGGTTCTCTATGAAAAAAGCGATCAAACAATTGGTTCAAAAGAATTGGCCTGTGTCGGGGGAGTTTGTGAAGCAGATGCTCTAACTTTACCAACAAAATAATCGGGCAGATTACAATATAAAATTTGTTTCCAAAATATCCTTTAAAATAAGGATTGAGTTATCAACTAAAACCGCCAGCGATGGCGGTTTTAGTTTGCTATAATTTTATAAAGGTTTAACAAATTAATTAAAATTAATTTAATTTTTAATATGTCTATAAAAGTAGCGATAAATGGAGCAGGAAGAATAGGAAGAGCTTTTTTGAAATTGGC
>CAZRMR010000003.1:0-29134 GCA_964601245.1 uncultured Candidatus Saccharibacteria bacterium | reverse complement strand
AAAAATGAGCCAGAAATTGAAATTTTGGCAATAAATGATCTTGGTGATATTGAAAATATTGCTTATCTTTTAAAATACGATACCGCTTATGGTATTTCCGGATTTAATATTTCTGTGAGCGAAGACAAAAGCTCGCTTATTATAGATAACAAAAAAATAAATTTTTTATCCGAAAAAGATCCAATAAATTTACCTTGGAAAGATTTAAATATTGACGTCGTTATAGAAGCAACTGGAGCTTTTACCACTTTTGAAAAAGCAAAAGCCCATATAGACGCAGGAGCAAAAAAAGTGGTTATTACCGCTCCCGCCAAAACTTCGGGTGAAGTTTTGGGTGGGCAAGCCAGTCAAGACAACGAACAATATGTAACAGTGCTCATGGGAATTAACGACGAGAAATTGGAGAAAAGCATCATAAGCTCAAATGCTTCTTGTACTACCAATGCCGCCGCTCCTCTCATTCAAATTTTAAATGAAAAGATAGGTATAGAAAAAGCAATTTTAAATACTGTTCACGGATATACAGCAAGCCAATCAATTGTTGATGGACCAAACAAAAAAGATTGGAAAGAGGGTAGAGCTGGTGCTTCAAATATTGTGCCCACTTCAACTGGAGCAGCTGTAGCCGTCACAAAAGCTGTCCCTGATTTGAATGGCAAGTTTGACGGTTTGGCTATGAGAGTACCGGTCATTTCCGGATCAATTGCTGATATCACTTTTATTGCAAAAAGAGAAACGAGTGTTGAGGAAATAAATTATGTTTTGGAGGAAGCTTCAAAAGAAGAAAAATGGCAAGGTATATTTACGACAGTAAAAGACCCTGTTGTGTCTTCTGATATTATTGGTTCTCTCTATGGGTCTATTGCTGACCTCGGCCTCACCCGTGTAGTCGATAAAAATTTAGTCAAAGTCTGCGCTTGGTATGATAATGAAATGGGATATACAGCCACCCTTATAAAACACGTATTAAAAATAAGAAAATATTTATAAAAATATGAATAAATCACTTCGTATAGATTTTTATGTTTTATTGGCAATAATATTTATTTCTATTCCAATAATAATTTATTTTCAAGTAAAACCTTTAACTTCTGCTTTATTATTTTTTGTTGTTCCTACAATTTACTTATTTTTGAGGAAGAAAAAGCCAATAAAGGAAGTTTTCTGTGGTTCATTATTGATAGGTGGGTCATTTGGATTTATTTTTGATATATTTGCAACTATAAATAATGCTTGGTATGTCCCAAGTGAACAATTGGTATTTAAATTTAGAATATTTGGTTTTTGGCCAGTTGATGAAGTTATATGGTTTATTCTTTGGGCACTTTCAATACTAGTTTTTTATGAACATTTTTATGAAAGAGACAGAAAAGATAAATTATCAAGAAGATTTAAATATATATTTATACCAGCATCATTTACTTTTATTATTGTCTTGTTATTTTCATATGTATCTAGGGATTTTCTTTTATTTCCATATGCTTATTCAACATCGGTATCTTTACCAATATTAATGATTATTATTTTCTTAATAAAAAAGAGACCAAATTTATTGATTAAGTTTATAAAAACAGGCGCATTCTTTTTTATGCTTTATTTGATTCATGAACTTACTGCTATGAAATTGGGACAATGGTATTTCCCTGGGCAATATATTGGCTGGGTTAATCTTTTTGGTTTAGAGTTTCCTTTTGAAGAGTTATTGTTCTGGATGGGATTAAGTCCTGCTGTGGTTCTTACTCTTTATGAATCATTTGTTGATAATGATAAATAATTTATATTAATATGAAAATATATTTTGCCTCAGATCATGCAGGGTTTAAAATGAAGAATACATTAATCGAATATGTTAAGGATTTGGGTTTTGAAGTGGAAGATTGTGGAGCGTTTGAGATGAACCCAGAAGATGATTATCCTGAGTTTGTAAAAAAAGCGGCACAGGCAGTCTCTGAAGCCGATAAATCTGCAGGGGACGAGGTAAGGGCAATAGTTTTAGGAGGTAGTGGTCAAGGAGAAGATATGGTGGCAGACAAATTTCCAAACGTGAGATCAGCAGAATATTATGGAGGTAATCTTGAAATAGTTAAATTATCGAGAGAGCATAATGATTCAAATGTATTATCTTTAGGAGCAAGATTTTTGGAAATTGAAGAAGCAAAAAAGGCTGTAAAGATTTGGCTCGAAACACCTTTTTCAGAAGAAGAAAGACACAAAAGAAGGTTAGAAAAAATAAATAATCAATAAAATTATGATTGAGGTAATACCCGCCATAATCCCACATGATTTAAATACAATTAGAGAAAAACTGATAAAAGTTTTAGGAGTAGTTAAAAAAATTCAAATAGATATCATTGATGGCAAATATGCTCATACAAAAACTTGGCCATTCAATGGCAACCAATTTGAAGAAATGATAAAGATGGTGAGAGAAGAAGAAAAATTTCCGTTTGTCGATAATTTTAATATGGAAATAGATCTTATGACTTTAGATCCTTTTGATTATATAAGTGATTTTATTTCACTAGGGGCAAAAAGTTTTGTTATACATCTTGGTTCTACTGATAATCCAGAAGAATGCATTAGATCTATTAAAAATACAGAATTAGAAATAGGACTCGGCATAAACCCATCTTCAAAAGAAAAAGATTATGAAAATTTAATTTCAAAAGTTGACTTTGTTCAGTTTATGGGCAACGACAAAATTGGTTTTAGTGGCATAGATTTGGATAAATCTGTGATCACAAAAATAAAAGATTTTAAAAAAAAATATCCTCTTACTCCTACACAAATAGATATAGGAGTAAATGAAAATACAGCAAAAGAACTTATACAAGCGGGAGTTTCTAGGTTGGTTTCAGGAAGTTTTATATTTGATTCTATTGATCCAAAAGAAGCTATTTCAAAAATAAAAAATCAAACATTATAAAATGGAAACTTTGTCAGAAGAAAAAATAAAATGGCTTAAACAGAAAGCAAACGATATAAGAATATCTATAATAGAAATGCTTGCCGAAGCAAAAAGTGGACACTCGGCCGGAGCCTTGGGTATGGCTGATATTTTTACCACACTTTATTTTCATATATTAAGACACGATCCAACCAATCCAAATTGGCAAGAAAGAGACCGTTTAATCTTGTCAAACGGGCATATTTGCCCAGTTTTATATGCAACAATGGCTCACTCTGGATATTTTGATTTAGAAGAATTAAAAACTTTGAGAAAATTTGGTTCGCGTTTACAGGGACACCCGCACAGAGAATTTATGCCCTTTTTGGAAACCAGTTCTGGACCGCTTGGAAGTGGTATTTCTCAAACAGTCGGAATGTGTCTCGCTGATAGAATGGATAATGGCCTAAATTCCCCAAAACAATTTTATTGTATAGTTTCTGATGGTGAATTAGATGAAGGAAACAGTTGGGAAGGTGTCATGCTTGGTGCAAAAGAAAGATTGCAAAATATGACCATCATAATAGATAGAAACAATATCCAAATAGAGGGTAATACAGAAATTATAATGCCTCTTGAACCATTGAATCAAAAATTTGAATCTTTTAATTGGCACGTGCAAGTTATAGATGGACATGATTTCAATCAAATTGCAGAAGCGATAAATAAAGCTAAAAATGTTTTTGATAGACCATCTGTAATTATTGCCAATACAATTCCAGGCAAAGGAGTTTCTTTTATGGAGGAAAATTATAAATGGCATGGCAAACCCCCAACAAAAGAAGAAGCGGAAAAAGCGATTGCAGAATTAAGAAATAATCAAATTTAGAAAATGTTGAATCAGAATTTAAAATTAAATGCAAAACTTTTTGATCAAGATGTGGAAAAAAAATCAACACGTCAAGGTTTTGGAGAGGGTCTTTTAATTGCCGGAGATCAAAATAAAGAAGTAGTTGGTTTGTGCGCTGATTTAAACGAATCAACCCAAATGAATTTATTTGCTAAAAAATATCCAGAAAGATTTATTCAATTAGGAGTGGCAGAACAAAATTTGGCTACAACGGCAAGCGGAATGGCAAGAATGGGCAAAATACCTTTTATCAGCTCTTATGCAATGTTTAATCCTGGAAGAAATTGGGAACAAATAAGGACGACGATTTGTTATAACGATTTACCAGTAAAAATAGTTGGCAGTCATGCAGGAGTTTCTGTCGGACCAGACGGAGGTACCCATCAAGCTCTTGAAGATATTGCTTTAATGAGAGTAATACCAAATATTGTCGTCCTATCTCCAGTTGATTATTTTGAAGCAAAGAAGGCCACAATCGAATCAATAAAAATAAATAAGCCTGTATATATAAGATTAGCGAGAAACGCCACTCCAATTATAACAACAGAAGAAACCCCTTTTGAAATTGGTAAATCAAATTTACTTTTTGATCCGATGACAAAAGCAAAAGTTGTGATAATTTCAACTGGACCAATAACATACAACGGAATACTTGTAGCTAAAAAAATTATGGGCGAGGGGATCCCAGTCAAAGTTTTAAATATTCATACAATAAAACCACTTGATGAAGAAAAGATTTTAGAACTTGCAGAAGAATGTGGTGCAGTAGTAACACTTGAAGATCATCAAATAGCAGGAGGTTTAGGAAGTGCTGTATCAGAATTATTATCTAGAAAATATCCTGTTCCCATTGAATTTGTAGGAATAAAAGACAAATTTGGCCAATCCGGAAGCCCAGAAGAACTTTTTAAACACTATGGTCTTGAAACAGAAAACATACAAAAAGCTCTGGAAGATGTCATGAGAAGAAAAAAGTAATCAACAGTTTTGTTTGGCAACAGAAAAAATATTTGATAAATTTTACTCAGTCTAACGAACAAAGTGGGGGAGAGAGAAAGGAGGTGATCCAGACACTTACCAAACACCGGTGCTTTTCTCTCCCCCAGCCCCCCCAATCCAAAGGCCACAAGTAACACTTGTAACACTTGTGGCTAAATTATTTTCTCTGGATGATAATCGCTTGGGGCTTCAGATAGAATTTTCAACAAATCTTCTTGTCTTAAAAGACCTTTTTGAGCACCAATCTCTTGAACGACCGACATAGAATTTATTGGCGACCACAAAAAAGCGTCAAAAAGTGATCTACCAAGAGCTATTGCCGAAATAAAAGTTGAAGCAAAAGCATCACCGGCACCAGTCCTGTCATAAGGTGGTTTTTTATCTTTAAATGTGGGCATAAAATAACCTTCATATCCATCATAAGCATAAGCTCCTTTAGGGCCATCAGTTATAACTGAAACATTTGGCCCCAAATCTCTAATTCCGATCAACAAATTTTTTATATCATTCTCTTCTGGTTTATTTAGTATACTTTTAGCTTCTTCTTTATTGCAAAAAAAGACATCTGTTTGAGAATAGATATCTTTTAAATTCTCATAACCAAGTTTAATTTGGAAAGTACCTGGTTGAAAAGCTAATCTTATTTCTGGATTTTTTCTTAAATAATCTGCAATTTCGTGATGGTAAGGAAGTGAATTCTCTCCCATAGATGACAAATATACCCATTTTGGTCTGCCAATATCTGGAAGTTTATATTCATATTCATGGTGCTTAACGAGAATAGTCCTATCGTCCTCGAACCACAAAACATAATGATAATTTGTTTCTTTGTCTTTATGTATAGATACAAAATCTGTAGCCACTCCATTTTTTTTAAGTGTGGCTATACATTCGAGACCATTGTGATCGTCTCCAACGTTTGTGACCAAGGCAGAATTTAGACCAAGTCTCCGAGCTGAAACTGAAGCGTTTGCACTATTGCCCACCGCTCTTACTTCCTCCATAAATTCATAAGGAACCTTATCGCCAAAACGTAAAGACAATTCGCATTTTTTACCTTCAGAATCACATAAGACTTTTGCATCTTTAAGCCTTATAAAAGCGTCAGTCGTAATATCGCCAATAGCCACAAAATCAAAATTTTTTTCTTCATTTAGAAAATTCATACTAATAATAATTATACATTTATAAAAAATTGAAACAAAAAAGATTGTAGATAACTTTCACTATTAAATATATTTTGATGTATAATTCTAATATGAAAACTTTAAAAGATTATATAAGCGAGGCTGAATCAAAAAAAGTGGCAATAGGTCATTTTAATATATCAAATATTGAAGGTCTGTGGGCAGTCGTCAATGCTTCAAAAAAATTGAATACACCAGTTATTATAGGAGTCTCAGAAGGAGAAAGGGATTTTGTGGGAATCAAGCAAATAAAAGCTTTAGTTGATACATTTAAAGAAGAAGGTTTGCCTATATTTTTAAATGCTGATCACACATATTCTCCTGAAAGAATGAAGCAAGTGATAGACGCAAATTTTGACTCCGCCATTATAGACGGAGTCGAAAAATCATTTGAAGAAAATGTGAGAATGACTAAAGAATCAGTATCTTATGCAAGAGAAAAAAATCCAAATATTTTAATCGAAGCCGAACTTGGTTTTATAGGCAAATCTTCAAAAATACTAGATCAACTACCAGAAGAAGCGGAAATAAAAGAAAACAATATGACCAAGCCGGAAGAAGCAAGAGATTTTGTGAGAGAAACAGGTATTGATCTTTTTGCCCCAGCTGTTGGTAATATTCATGGAATGGTAAGGGGTGGTAATCCAAAATTAGACATAGAAAGAATAAAGACAATAAGGGAATTTGCAGGAGTACCACTTGTTTTGCATGGGGGATCAGGCATAACAGATGAAGAATTCAAAGAAGCCATAAAGGCTGGTATTTCAATAATTCACATAAACACAGAATTGAGAGTTGCTTATAGACAAGGTCTACAAAAATCTCTTTCAGAAAACCCTGATGAAATAGCTCCGTACAAATATTTGAAAGAACCAAAAGAATCAATGCAAAAAGTGGTAGAAAATAGAATTTATCTTTTTGGCTTATTAAATTAAAAAAATATTTGCCATATTTTTAATTTCTGTTATTATCTTTGTCATTATGGTATTCAGTTTAAATATTGAAAAAAGAGAAAAGATCGGCAAAACACATTCCTTAAAAAAGGAAGGTCTTATGCCAGCCGTTTTTTATGGTCACAAAAAAGAATCTACTCCTATACAAATAAAGAAAAGTGATTTCATAAAGGTATGGAAAAACGCAGGGGAATCAGCTGTCATAAAACTGCAAGGATTTGGAGCAGATATTGAGGCCCTTATAAAAGATGTTGATATTGATCCAGTCTCTGGAGAACCTAGACATGCTGATTTTTACGTTTTTGAGAAAGGTCATAAAGTAGAATTAGCTCTACCTATAGAATTTACAGGTATTTCTCCTGCTGTTAAAGATTTGGGAGGAATTTTGGTCAAAGTTATGCATGAGATAAGAATAAAAGCTGATCCTTCAAATATACCGCATTCAATAGAAGTAGATATTTCTCCTTTAGTAGATTTCAATAGCCAAATATTAGCAAAAAATATAAAACTTCCTTCAGGAATAGAGCTTGTTGAAGATGAAGAAGAAGTTGTAGCCTTAGTTTCCGAAGCAAAAGAAGAAAAAACGGAAGAAGAAAAACCAGTAGATCTATCCCAAATAGAAGTAGAAAAGAAAGGTAAACAAGAAGAAGGAGAAGTAGAGACCACAACTCATTAGCAAATATTTTTCAACATATATTTTTAAATACACGAATATTTTCTTGATAGAAAATTCATCGTTTTCGGACCATTCAACCTTGTAAGGCGTTTCAAAATATACTCTTCAAAAATTTGCTATAATATAATCATGAAAAAATACGGTATTATTTTTGCTTTTGCCATAATTTTAAATTTTTCAATCTTTCCTTCTTTCAATAATGTTTTGGCTCTGACCGAAGCTGAAATTCAAGCCCAAGAAGCAAAATGGAGGGCGGAACTCGAAGCAACAGAAAAAGAAATAGCCGAATGGGAAGCGGTCTTAAATAAAACAAAACAGGGGACAGCTTCTCTACAAAGAGATGTTTCTGTCTTGCAAGCAAAAATAAACGAAGCTAAAGCTTTTATAAAACAAAGACAAATTCAAATAGAACAATTAACAAGCCAGATAAGTTTAAAAAGCAAAACAATTGCTGAATTAGAAGAGAAGATAGAAAGAGGAAAAGAATCTCTATCTTCAATGATAAGGAAAGCAAACCAGACAGAGTCTTACTCGTTGGTTGAGGTAATGCTTTCAAACAAAACATTATCTGATTTTTTCGTAGATATAGATTCATATCAGACAATAAACAAATCACTTAAAGAACAATTTGATGAAATAAGATATTTGCAAGCAAAAACAGATGAAGAGAGAAAAATTTTGGACGAAAAAAGAACAGCAGAAGCTGATAAAAAAGCCGAAGTAGAACAAGAAAAAAAGAGGGTAGAGAGAGACGAAGCAGAAAAACAAAAATTGATACAAATAAATAAAACCCAAGAAAAAAGTTATGCTCAAGTTATAGCAGAAAAAGAAAAGAAAGCCGCCCAAATAAGAGCCGCTCTCTTTTCTTTGAGAGATAGCGAAGGGATACCTTTCGGAGATGCTCTAAAATATGCAACCTTCGCTTCACAAAAAACAAATGTTAGACCGGCTTTAATATTGGCAATTTTAACTCAAGAGTCAGATCTTGGTAAAAATCAAGGATCTTGTCTTGTAAATAATTTGGATACTGGCGATGGCGCTGGGAAAAACACAGGGACATTGTTTGAACAAGTGATGAAAGCTCCAAGAGATACTGTACCATTTAAAGACATAACAGAAAGACTTGGAAAAGATTGGAAAATGACCCCTGTATCATGCCCCCCTGGTACAAAATGGAATTCAAGTAGAGGATATGGCGGTGGTATGGGTCCATCTCAATTTATTCCTTCAACATGGGAATTATTTAAAAATAAATTAGGCAATCTTTTTGGTATAAAAGGTGATAATGTTAATCCTTGGAATCCAGAACACGCCATAATGGCGACAGCAGTATACTTGGCAGATCTTGGGGCGGGAAATGGTGGAGCTACGGCAGAAAGAAACGCCGCTTGTAGATATTATTCAGGTAGAGCCTGCGATAACAGGACCCCAAGAAACTCATTTTATGGAGATCAAGTTATGTCTAAGGCTTCAAATATACAAATAACCATGATCGATCCATTGGAAGGATTTTAAAATATTGAATAAATACTAAAATTTATAATACAAGCTAAAAAATCATTATTTTTAAGCGTTTTTTGGCAATCCACAATTTTAATTTTATTTTTGCTTGACAAATTCTACATATCTGCTATACTTAATAGTGATCCTCGTACAAGAACGAAAACGAGGAGAATGGCACTTGTTGGTGCTGGGCCGGTGCGATCCCTTTACGGACGCACTTAAAGCTCAGTTCTTTGGTAGGTCGGGGCTCTCTGAAGGAGGTTCCCAAGAATGCGACAAAACGTCGCCCTCGCCACCCAAACGCAGGCTATCGGGGCCTGAAGGTTGGGCACGAAACCGACAGGAAAGGGGGCTGTGTGTCCCCTGCGGTAATAGCGCCCTTTCTGCTGTTATTCAAAACCCATACCAACCTTTCCTACGGGAGTGTAGTTGGCTCGTGAGTCGCGAGGGGTAGCGATTAGCACCAAAAAGGGGCTCAACCGCCCGTCTTTAGGCCTCACCCACAAAAGCAAATTGCTGCTCGGGTGAGGCCTTTTCAATTTGTTGCAAAAAATTTTAAATGTTATATATTGATAAACATATGAAAAAAGAAATACATCCAGAATATTATACAGACGCAAAAGTCACCTGTTCTTGTGGCAACTCTTTTAAAGTTGGTTCTACCAAAAAAGATATAAAAGTAGAAATATGTAGCGCCTGTCACCCATTCTTTACAGGAAATGAAAAAGTTATTGACGCCGCCGGAAGAGTGGAAAGATTTAAAACACGAAAAGCTGCTGCTACAAAAACTTCAAAGACCAAAAAATAATGATCCGACACTGATACACAAATTCATGCGAATGAGATAAATAAAGCATTCCTGAATTTGTGTCATTCGTGTCCATTTGTAATTTGTGTCGTGTTATGAATCTAGAAAAATATAAATCAAATCAGAAGACTCAATATTTGTATCAAGAATACGAAAGACTTTTAAAAGAAGAGGAGGGTATTTTGGATTTAGCAAAAGACGAGACGATGAAAGAATTGGCGGAGTCAGATCTTAAAAATATAAATATCCAAAAAGAAGCCTTGATAAAACAAATGGATGAAATATTGGAGGAAGTAAAAAAAGAAGAAGAATTTCCAAATGAAATAGTTTTAGAAGTAAGAGCTGGTGTTGGGGGTGAAGAAGCCGCCCTTTTTGCCGAAGAGCTCGCTTATATGTATAGAAAATACGCTGAGAAAAGGGGTTGGTCAGTAGAAGTTTTGGACGAATCTCCATCTCCGCTTGGGGGTTATAAAGAAGCTTCTTTTGAAATAAGAGGTAGAGATGTGTATAGAGATATGAGGTTTGAAACCGGAATACACAGAATCCAAAGAGTACCCAAAACAGAAAAATCTGGAAGAGTCCATACTTCTACCGCCTCTGTAGCAATTTTGCCAATCAGAAAAGAAACCACTTTTGAAATAAATCCGGCTGATTTAGAAATAGAATTTTCAAGATCTGGAGGTAAAGGCGGACAAAATGTAAATAAAGTTGAAACAGCTGTAAGACTTACTCACAAACCAACAGGGCTTGTAGTCAGATCAACAGCAGAAAGAAGTCAAAATGCAAACAAAGAAAAAGCCATGGGTATTTTGTACGCAAAATTGATAGAGCTGAAGAGAGAAGAAGAAGCAAAAAAATATTCCGCCGAAAGAAAAGAACAAATAGGAGTGGCAGACAGATCTGAAAAAATAAGAACTTACAATTTTTTGCAAGACAGAATAACAGATCACAGAATAAACAAAAATTGGCATGGGATAGAGACAATACTTAAGGGTGATTTAACCCCTATAATAGAAGAATTTAGAAACCAGACCGATAATCAATAAAAAGTAGAAATAACTTGCTTATATTTTAAAATTTGGTATTCTATAAAACCGTATGGCAGAAACAACAAAAAACACAAAAAATATAGAAGAAATGATGAAAGTCGGTGCTCATTTTGGTTTTAGCAAATCAAGAAGAAACCCAACAGTAAATCAATATATATTTGGTTCAAAAAATAGAGTAGACATATTTGATCTTGAAAAAACAGAAGAAATGCTTGAAAAAGCTATTGATTTTGTATCTTCATTGTCAAAAGAAAAAAGCTCAATATTGATCATTGGCGGTAAAAACGAAGCAAGAGATTCTGTATCTAAATATGCAGAAAAAATAGACGCGCCATATGTGGCAAGTAGATGGATAGGGGGGACACTTACAAATTTTCCAGAAATAAGTAAAAGAATTTCGATAATGCATGATCTCATAAATCAGAAAGAAAAAGGAGAATTGCATAAATACACAAAAAAAGAAAGACTTCTTATAGAAAGAAAAATTGAAAAATTGAAAAAAATGTTTTGGGGGATAAGAGATATGAAATCTCTTCCGAAAGCTGTTTTTATAATAGATCCAAGATATGAAAATACAGCTTTTAAAGAAGCAAAGAGTTTGGGAATGAAGGTTGTGGCTCTTTGCGGCTCAGACAACAATATATCAGAAATAGATTATCCTATTACCGCAAACGACTCAAATGTATCAAGTATTGATTTCTTCGTTAGAAAAATAACCGAAGCTTATAAAAAAAATTAAGTCTGATTGTGGATTAGGTATTGAAAAATCAGCTATTTTTTTATAATATTATATTATTAAGAAGTCTAATTTAATAAACTTTAAATTTTAAATATGGAAATAAGCACCGAACTTATTAAAACACTTAGAGACGAAACGGGAGTATCCGTAATGCAATGCAAAAAAGCTTTAGAAGAAGCAGGGGGCGACATAGAAAAAGCGAAAATAATATTAAGAAAAATAAGCAAAGTTTCAGCTGATAAAAAAGCCGAGAGGAATCTTGGGGCAGGCTTTATAGGCTCTTATATTCACGCAAATGGCAATGTGGGCGCCATGGTAGAGCTTCTATGCGAAACAGATTTTGTGGCCCGAAATGAGGATTTTAAAGCCATTGCAAGAGATATTGCAATGCATATAACAGCTTCTTCTCCAGAATACATAAGAGTAGAAGATATAAAAGAAGAAGACAAAGCAAAAGCAAAAGAGCTTTTTGAAGAAGAAGCGAAAGATAAGCCAGCAGAAATGAGAGCAAAAATAGTTGAAGGCAAACTGGCTTCTTACTTTTCTGAAAAAGTTTTGCTTGATCAGCCTTTCATAAAAAACCCAGAGATAACTATAAAAAATCTAATTGAACAAGCAACTCAAAAATTTGGAGAAAGAACAGAGGTAGGAAGATTTTCAAGACTCTCTATCAAATAAAATGACAACTATAATCATTTTTTGTCTTTCGTTTTTTATATCAACAATTTTTGTTGTTATAAAATATTTTGAGATAAAAAAAGGCAATAAAAACTCAATGCTTGGCATACTAAACAAACTAGACGACAAAGCTTTGGTTTTTTTTCATTCAACAAAGTTTAGAAGTTTGCAATTGATTCAAACGATCCGTTATATTATACTTGTCAAAGTAAAAGAGTTGCTTATAGAGTTGTTTGAAAAATATAAAAATAGAATAATAGAAGAATATAGATTAAGAAAAAACAGCATACTTATAGGCAAAAAACAAATAAAAAACAAAGGATCAGCTTCCTTTTATCTGAAAAAGATAACAGAACATAAAGGCAACGGTGAGAGGGGTAAGATTGAAGACAGATTGGATTTCGAAGATGATATAAGTTAGTTCATTTTTAAATTATTGCCACCTTAGCTCAGTTGGTAGAGCACCCGTTTTGTAAACGGGAGCGCGTCAGTTCAAGCCTGACAGGTGGCTCAAAATTAATTTGTTTTTGTAGAAGTAGCTTCTTCTTTTGCCTTTAGTTCTTCAAGTGCTCTTTTTTTGTCTATCTCTTTTAGAGCTGGTATAAGATCTTTTATTTCGTCTATTGATTTAAAACCATAATAAACTTTGTCTTTTATTAGAATAGCCGGCTGTTCGTCTTTGATATTGTATATACTTATCATCGTCTCCAAAGCAGAAAGGTCAAGATCATAATCAAAAGAATAGACCCTCAATTCTGGATACTCTTCTCTTAATTTAGTCAAAACATAACCTTCTTTTTGGCAATCAGGACATTTATCTTCCTTGTTTGAATAAAAATACATTACAGAAAGATCGCTATTTGTCTGAAGAGAGCCACACCTTTCTTTTATTTTTTGCATCAAAATAAAATCCTTAATTTGGAGTAGGGAGTAATATTTTTTGAGATTTATAACTTCTGAATCATCAGATCCACGATTTTGCTCTGTATAAGAAAGTTTATCACCTAAAGTAGCAAGTTCTTTTGAGAGTAAACCGCTAGATATATCTCTACAAGAAAGCTCTGACAGAAGAGAAAATTGGGTTTCTGAAGCCAAGATATCTACCGCAATTCTACTTTCTATATTTTTTATCTCATTTATCCTCTTTTGGCTAAAATAATTGCTTAAAAATATAGCCGTTATAAAAATAACTGCTGTTATAAAAAATGTGTATGTATATTTCTTCCAATCCATTAATGTAGTGATTAGTCTATAGTTGTTAGTAAGAAGATAATAACAGAAATCATAAAAAACGCAAATCATTGCCAAGTATGATATAAGATGTTATCTTAAAAAAAGAAAGGGGAACAAAAAATGGAGATCACACAATCCTTTAGGGATTTGCTTGATCACAACAATCGCAATCTTGGAGAACCATTAATCGACGACAAGATGAACACACGAATAGGCACCACAGTCGTTAGATTTGTGCAAGTCAGCGAGAATCGTGGCAAACTGGTTTATGTTCAGACTTTCTCAGACAGAGGCCAACCCGATCAAAATCGTATCAAAGAAATGGCTATCAAGAAAATATGCGAGGAACCCCCTAGCGAATTGCGGTGGTTGTTGCCGGGTACATATCATTATTTTCATTGCATTGTTAACGCCTACGAAAAAACCCGAGATACTCTAATCGAGACAGAACACAAGCAAGATGTTGAACGAGCCACTTTCCGGAGAGTTCTGAAAACTTTATCTGGAAGAAGATTCAACCCGTATTCTTTGGAGTTTGACATCCAAAAGAAGCCGAGAGACACATCTAGAAATCTGGCTTCTTTGCGACTTAAAGAAAAATTGCAAGAATACCGGCTCCAACCAGAAAAATCTGGACTTCTTTCTTGCTCCACGGAAGAACTTGAGCTCTCGGTCCGGACCTACAATCTGCTCAAGAAATACGATATTCAGACAGTTGGAGAACTCGTATATACAAGAGATTTTTTCCTGAAAGGAAAACTTGGAGGTGTCGGACATGTAACAGAAAAAGAGCTCCAAGAGGAGATAAATTTTATTATTGAGCAATTAAAATAGCTACGCTCAATTAGAAGAATAGACAGCCCAGTCTTGTTAGGATTGGGCTTTTATTTTCTACTCATTACAGACAACATTTTCATAACTTCTTGGAGCAAATTTTCTAATGAATTCAATAACTCTAGTTTAATATATCTCAATTGTCTATCAATTTCTATTTGAGTTTCTAACTCAGCACCAGAACCAAAAGCAATAGCTATGAATTACAAAAAATCATTTTGATTTTTCTTTTACTTCCCTCGGCAATATTTGAATGAATAGAAACAGCACACCTTCTCATTTGAGATGAAAGTCTATATATTTCTGATTGAGGAAAACTTTTTGTAAGTTCGTAGATATTTACTACCCAAACCATACTTTTCTACCAAACAATCAAATCTTTATGACTATGTAGCCCCATTTTAAATTTTAATTTTTAACTAATATCTAAAATCTAATAACCTATATACTATTCCTATCTCCACTTAGTCTTCTTAGCAAAAACGACGTTATATACAGCTTTGGTCATCCAAAGAGGGGCTATAGTAGTATAGAGAGCCAAAAACAAAACGCTATCCAAACCGAATTTTCCTTTTTCTTCTGCCAAACCTCTTGATGTGACGATGATAAAGAAAGTACCAAGAATAGCAATCATTGATACAAAAACTATCATATCTGTATTTATATAAAATAAATCAAAATTAAAATCACCAAAAGAAAATCCAACTACAGATATTTGAGTTATCTTTTCTATAATTGAGTTTATAAAATTAAAAATAGAAGCCCCAAAGAAATATAAAGTAGACAAGACCGAAAAACTTGCTGCAGGCAAAATAGCCATACTTAAATGTCCATACTGGGGTTTGAAAAACATATCTCTATAATCGATTACGTTTTTTATAAAACCATAGACCCATCTCAATCTCTGTTTGTAGAGATTCTTAAGGGTATTTGGACCTACTGTGTATATGAAAGCGTTGTGAACATTGCCTATTTTCATACCGTTTTTCTGCATTCTCATGGCCACTTCCATATCTTCTGTACCGTGAGCATGTCTGTAATTTCCTATTTTTCTAAAAACATCTCTTCTAAAAATTGAAAAAGGTCCGGGAGTTATATATATAGCGTTGAGATAGGAAAAGACTTTTCTTAAGAAAATTCCAAAGATATATTCTGCTTTTTGTATCATCTGTAAAATACCTTTTGGTTCAAAAAGTTTAATAGATGGAGTAACGGCCATTATTTCTTTGTCCTCAAAGAGAATTACCATCCTTTTCAAAGCTTCTGGATGAACAAAAGAGTCTGCATCTAAACAACCGACAAGGTCACTATCTATGAATTCTAAAGCATAATTTAGAGCAGTATGTTTGCCACCATTTTCTTTTCTTAAAAGCTTTATCTGTTTATTTTTTGAAAATCTTTGGACAACTTTCCATGTATTGTCCACACTTCCGTCATCCACTATGAATATTGAAAGTTTGTCTTTAGGATAATTTAATTTGAGTAGGGAAAAGATTGTTTTTAAAACCGTTTTTTCTTCGTTCCAAACTGGCACAATAATAGAGACCGATGGGTATTTTGATACAGTTTTTATGGATATCGATTTTTTTTCTTTTTCTATTATTTCAAAATAAGTTATAAGCAAAAAAACCTCAAAATAGAGAGCCACGAAAAGCAATATATTTGTTATTACTTCTGAAATTTCCATTTAATTTGAATATAACACATATTTAACGAATTGTCGCGTTAAATGTGTTTTTTGTTATATCTTCAAGTTTTTTATGCAAAACCTCTATTTCAGCATTTGTAAGAGTCCTATCAAGCGATCTGTAGGTTATGCGATAGGCATAACTTATTTTATTTTTACCAAACTTTTCTTCATTTTCGTATTTATCTAAAAGTTCAACTTCTTCTGCCACATCACCCAAAGTCTGGCGAACAAGATCAAAATAATTGTTTGGTACAAAATCATTATCAACCACAAAAGATATATCTCTCACTATTGCCGGATATTTGCTAACCTCAACAAACTTTTGGCCAAGTTTTAATTGTTTTAAAACTCTTTCGTCTTCTGACCACAAAAGTCTTATGTCTGGTAATTCCATACTAATTATAGCTAATCTCTCAAGACCAAAACCAAAAGCCCATCCATTATACTTTTCACTATCTATCCCAAATTTCTCTAAAACTTTTGGTTCAACAATACCAGCTCCAAGTATTTCAACCCATTCTTCTTTCTCTCCATTTTTACTAATACTATTTTTATCAACTTCCATTTCTAGACTAGAATGAGTATAGGGGAAAGTGTCCGGATTAAATCTGTATTTAACATCTTTACCAAAAATCCCCTGTGCCACTTCTGCCAGAACTTTTTTTAAATCGTCTTGATTAATTATGTGTTCTGATTTTTGACAAAGGTAAAGTCCATCAATCTGATGAAAAACATTCATATGCCTTCGATCTATTTCATCTTTTCTATAAACTTTTCCAAAAGATATGACTCCCAATTCTTCTCCTTTTTCTAATTTTTCTCTTATTTCAGGTAAATGCAGATAGTAATACCACATCACAGTACAATGGGTCCTCAAAATATTTTTTTCATCTATATAATATGTATCTGATTTACTTCTTGCTGGATGATTTTCCGGAAAATTGAATAGATCAAAACTTATATCAGCGGGGACAATCTCTGATATTTCTATTTCATCAAAATCTTTTAAAGTCTCAGTATTTTTAGCTCTTTCTACAACTTCTTTTAGAGGGCTCAACTCTTTCCTTGATAAATCAGGCATAGAAATATATCTTTTTATTCTCAAGGCTTCCACATCTTCTCTTTTCTCTATTGTTTCTAAAAGGCCCTTTTCTTCTTTGTTTTCTATTTTGTATTTCGTTTTTTTCATGTTTATATAGTTTAAATAAAAATATGATAAAATTCAACGATGAATCTGAATATAAGAAAAAACAAAAAAACTTGGCAATATTTAATAGGATTCTCAGTAAGAGAATTTCAAAAAGAAACTGGTAAAAACTTAGATGAAAAAGACATAGAGAAATTACTTACAAAAGAAGGTTTAGAATTTAAAAAAGTTATTGTAGGTGAAGCAATAAAAGAAACTATACCTAAATGCATGGGGGCAATATACAAAAACCCATCTAGTATGAGGGAAGATGCTCCAGACGCTTTTAGTTGCTCTTCTTTAATAAGTTATCTATACACAATGGCGGGAGTATGGATGCCCTCCATATCTGTAGATAAATATGTTTTTGGTAAAAAAATTGATAGAGACGAATTAAGATTTGGAGATTTAGTATTTTCGAATACTGGTAAAGGAAAAATTTATACTGAGAGCATTGAATATAAAAGTGGCACAAAAGTTCCGGAAGGAGTCGATCATGTTGGAATGTATCTTGGTGATGAAAATGTCTTACACGCCACAAAAATAAAAAACGGGGTTGTTGTAGAAAAAATAGATGAGTTTAAAAAATCATCCAAGATAGTTGGATTTAGAAGGGTGGCTAATATTGAAGAAATTCGTTTCGTTGTGGCAATACCAGAAAATAAAGACGAGATAAATTCAAGAGAATTGTTAATAAAAAACCTTTTTGAAAACTGGCGAGATAACTCATAATTTGCTATAATAAAGGATAATGGCTGATAAAAAAGATAAAAACAAAAGCAGTTATAGTGCTGAATCTATCACGGTGCTTGAAGGTTTAGAGCCGGTCAGAAAAAGACCGGGAATGTATATCGGGACAACTGGACCGGATGGCTTGCACCATTTAATATGGGAAATTTTTGATAACTCAAGAGACGAAGCGATGGGTGGTTTTGCTGACCATATTGAAGTTTGTCTTTTGCCAGGAAATAAAATAAGGGTTGTTGATAACGGAAGAGGTATACCAGTCGATGTGCACAAACAAACAAAAGTTTCTGCTTTGGAAACAATTTTGACCACATTACACGCTGGAGGTAAATTTGGAGGAGATGGTTATAAGGTCTCTGGTGGTTTACACGGAGTAGGTGCTTCTGTGGTAAATGCCCTTTCTATTTATATGAAGGCCGAAGTTCATAGAGATGGTGGTATATACATGCAAGAATATTCAAAAGGGAAGAAAAAAGCTTCGGTTAAAAAAATAGGCTCCTCGAAAATGAACGGCACAATAATAACCTTTGAGCCAGATATAGAGATTTTCAAAGAA
Organism: uncultured Candidatus Saccharibacteria bacterium; assembly: GCA_964601245.1. Taxonomy (GTDB): domain Bacteria; phylum Patescibacteriota; class Minisyncoccia; order Phycocordibacterales; family WO2-35-19; genus CAZRMR01. The sequence goes on along the minus strand of CAZRMR010000003.1, from coordinate 10,499 downwards.
GTCTCTTTTGATTTCGGAAGAATCGTTTCTCACCTAAGACAACAGGCCTATCTAGTTAAGGGTCTAAAAATATCTGTCATAGATCTTAGAAAAAATGAAAAAATAGATTCAATCTTAAATAAAAAAGATGGGTTGTTTTATCTTTCAGATTTATCTTTGGAAGCTCCGTCAATGAGTTTTTATTTTGAAGGCGGTCTTATGTCACTAATAAGATTTTATAACCACAACCAAAAGCCGATACACAAAAATATTTTTTATACAGAAAAAATAAATACACCAACAGCGGGTGAGGGGGTAGAAATAGCTCTTCAATATATAGATGATATTTCTTCAAGAATAATGCCTTTTGCAAACAATATTTATAACAGCGAAGGGGGAACTCACATAACTGGATTCAAATCAGCACTAACAAGGACTCTAAATTCTTATGCCAAAAAGAACAATCTAATAAAAGATGGGGAAGAAGCTTTCAATGGGGAGGATGTATTGGAAGGTTTAACGGCTGTCATATCTGTAAAACTTCGAGAAATACAATTTGAAGGTCAAACAAAAGCAAAACTTGGAAGCGTGGAAGCAAGAGGAATGGTTGAAAACGCTTTTGGAGATTCTTTTAGTGCCTTTTTGGAAGAAAATCCAGATGACGCTAAAGCAATAGTAAGCAAGGTTGTCTTAGCTCTTAGAGCAAGAAAAGCGGCAAAAGCGGCCAAAGATTCTATTTTGAGAAAAGGTGTTTTAGAAGGGATGACTCTTCCGGGAAAGTTGGCTGATTGTCAAAGTAGGTCAGCTGAAGAATCAGAATTATTTATTGTCGAGGGAGATTCTGCTGGAGGTACAGCTAAAACAGGAAGAGATAGAAGAACTCAAGCTATACTTCCTTTAAGAGGTAAAATTTTAAACATAGAAAGAGCCAGATTAGACAGGATGCTCGCTTCAGAACAAATAAAAAATTTGGTAGTAGCTTTGGGAACGGCTATAGGTGACACATTTGATATTGAAAAACTTAGATATCATAAAGTAATAATTGCTACAGATGCCGATGTTGACGGGGCTCATATTCGTACTCTTATTTTAACTTTGTTGTATAGATATTTTAGACCGCTTATAGACGATGGCTATATTTATATTGCTCAACCACCTCTTTATAAAATTAAAAAAGGTAAAGAAATATTTTATGCCTATAGCGATGAAGATAAAAATAAAATATTGGGTAAAAATAATGTAGAAGAAAATGTTGAAAATCAAGAACAGGAAACGGAATCGGCAGAAGAAAATTTAGAGGAAGAAGAAATAGAATCCAAAAATAAATCAAAAGGTCCTAAAATTCATGTCCAAAGATACAAAGGTCTTGGAGAAATGAACGCAGAAGAACTTTGGGAGACAACCATGGATCCTAAAAGAAGGATTTTGAAGAGAGTAGAAATAGAGGATGCCCAAGAGGCAGATCGTATTTTCGATATTCTTATGGGTACCGATGTTCCAGCTCGCAAATCTTTCATCCAATCAAACGCTAAATTAGCTAATATTGACATATAGATAAAAAATAATAAATTTTGATATTTTTTGGTTACTTTTTTTAAGTTAAATTTAAAAAATTTTTTTGAATCAACTTTTGAAAAACTTTTATTTAATTTATACGATATATCGTAAAGAATAAAAAACTAAGCTAAATACCTCTCTAACAATTTTTCTCTGTTTATATGAGCCCAAGCCACTGGTCTATCTTCATCATTGAAATGTGTTGTGCGCATTTCTTCCGTTATAGCTCCTTCAACATTAAAACCTGCTTTTTTTAATAATCCGGGATTTGAGGCAACAATCCAAGAAGTCGCTTGTATCTCTTTTATTTTTTCATTTTGACTAACTTGTCTGGCTAATTCTTTCATGCCACCGCGAAATGCTTTTACTATTTCACCTATACCTTTATTTCCTCTTGGAGCAATATGGATGTGTGCAACACCATTTCATTTTCTAAATCAACATTGTAATACATCAATTCACTCAATTTAATATTACCCGAATTTTGAAATATTCTTTCTCTTCTTGCGATTTCAAAATATTCAGGTTGTTCAACTTTTTTATCCAATAATGGTTTTACTAAATTGAATATTGTCTCTACGAAAATATTTGGATCATCTTGTCCTAAAATTTTTTTTATTTCATCTAAAACATTATTAATATCAAAACTATCTATCTGAGCCACTTCAGCAAATTTTTCCACCTCTTCTATTAATTCCTTTAATTCTTTTTCATCCTTTTTTTGAAAAACTTCCAAAAGTCTAGTCTTTGCTCTTTCGTAAGCCTTCAAATGAGCTTCGGTGATTTGGCTTTGCTGAAGTGGTCCTTCCATTATTAATTTATTAATTTTAATTTATTTCTTTTCTTTGATTTGTTTTTGGAAGAGGTCCAGTAGATTTTGAGAAGAAAGTGGATCTAATTTAGAACCATCGAGAGATTCTAAAACAAATTCTTTTGACTCAACTTCTTTATCACCGACTACAATCCAATAAGGAATTTTTTCATTTTTTGCAGAGCGAACTTTTCCTCCAAGATTTTCATCTCTATCGTCAAATTCTGAACGGATATCATTTTCTATAAGAAAATCATGAATTTTTTTGGCATATTCATTGTGGTTTGATCTCACGGGAATAATTTTTACCTGAACAGGAGAAAGCCAGAAAGGCAAAGCTCCAGCATAGTGTTCGATAAGAAGACCTATAAATCTTTCATATGACCCAAACAAGGCCCTGTGAAGCATGTAAGGTCTTTCTTGCTTACCCTCTGAATTCACAAAAGTCATATCAAATCTTTCTGGTAAATTAAAATCAAATTGTAAGGTTGAACATTGCCACTCCCTACCCAAAGAATCTTCGATTTTGAAATCAAGTTTTGGTCCATAAAATGCTGCTTCTCCCAATTCTTCTTTGAAGTTTAATTTCTTTTCTACAGCAACTTTCCTCAAAACTTCCTCAGTAAATTTCCAACCCAGATCATCACCAGCATATTTATCTTTATTTTCCGGATCTCTAAGCGACAAATAAACTTTAACTTTTCCAATATCAAAACCAAAAGATTGATAAATAAACAAAATAAAATCTATAACTTTTTTTAGCTCATCTTCTACCTGATCTTTTCTGCAAATAATGTGAGCATCGTCTTGAGTAAAACCCCTAACTCTAGTAAGTCCAGAAAGTTCTCCTTTTTTTTCAAATCTATACACAGTACCGCACTCCGCCCATCTTAAAGGTAAATCTCTATAAGATTTTGGTCTATTGTTATAAATCTCAACATGAAAAGGACAATTCATCGGCTTCAATAAATATTCTTCGGAATTATCTATTTTTTTATTTTGTTGTTTTTCTTCCAGGGTTTGGCCAACCTCAATTGGGGGATACATTGATTTGTTGTAAAAACCCCAATGTCCAGAAGTTTCCCAAAGGGCCCTATTGCCTATATGAGGAGTCCTCACCAAATCGTATCCATTTTGTAAGTGTTTTTTATACCAAAATTCTTCTATAACTCTCCACAAAAGAGCTCCCTTTGGGTGCCAAAGGGGGAGACCTAAACCAACAACATCATCTATATGGAAAAAATCCAACTCTTTTCCGAGTTTCCTGTGATCTCTTTTTTTTGCTTCTTCTTGATTCTGAATGAATTGATCAAGTTCTTCTTTTGTCTCAAAAGCCAAACCATAAATGCGAGTAAGCATTTTGTTCTTCTCATCTCCTCTCCAGTAAGCACCAGCCACTCTATCAAGTTTCCAACTGTCAAAGGAAACATTTGACATATCACCGGTATGCCCACCTCGGCAAAGATCAGTAAAAGAATTTTTACCTTCACCAGAAGTATAAATAGTAATTTTCTCACCCTTAGAATTTATTTCCTCAATCAATTCAAGTTTGTATGGATTTTTTGAAAAAAGTTTTCTAGCTTCATCGTAAGAGATTTCTTTACCATCAAAAGTCTTCCATGTCTTTCCAATTTCACGCATTTTTTGCTCAATAGATTCTAAGAAACCCTCCTTCGCTGAAACTCCGGCCGGCAAATCAAAATCGTAATAAAATCCTGTATCAGTAGCTGGTCCCAAAGTAGGGAGGGCTTCAGGATAAATTTCTAAAACAGCCGCTGCCAATAAATGCGAAAGGGAATGTCTTATTTCTTCAATATTGCTTGTCTCGAGCTTGTCGAGAGATTTTTCTTTACTCATAAATAAATATTATAACTTTTTGGCTTTTTCGGCAATTAGAGATTTTTCACCATTGCGAAGAGAGACGCGAGCTTTGACTGCAATACATTGGTCTGGGACAAAAATTGAAGAGAACTCTTGAAGAGTCCGAGGGAAAACGACTAACTCAATTTCATCTGTTAAATCGGCAAATTTTATAAAATACATTTTTTCACCATTTTTGGTCAAGATATCACGCATTTCACTTATTAAACCACCGACCACAACAATTTCATCTTCTTTTGCTTCATCTTTTATTTTTTTTATTGTGATTTTTTGATTCTGAAGTTTTTCTTTAAATTGATCTAACGGATGACCAGAAACATAAAGACCTAAAAGTTCTTTTTCCCAAGACAACTTTTCTGAAAGTAGGGCTGGTCTCACTTCTTCTAAGTGAAGTGGTGAAAATTGACCAGATGAGGACAGAGAAGAGAAAAGAGAATTTTGATCTTTAAAATTAGAAACTTCTTTATTATAAGCAAGCAAATTATCCATATTTGCAAGCAGAACTCCACGGTCTCCAAAAGAATCCATGGCTCCACTTTTTATTAAAGCTTCTAATGATTTTTTATTTAGGTTGCGATCTTGAATACGAGTTAGAAAATCTTCTAACGATTTGAATTTACCTTTTTCTTTTCTGTTTGATGTTATAGTATGAGAAATTCCTTCACCAAAATTTTTTATAGTAGACAATCCAAACCTGATAGTTTGAGGATCGCTTTGGGCAATCAAAGTAAAATCAGAAAAACTTTCATTTATATCTGGAGGTAATATTTTTATACCCATTCTTTTGCACTCACTTACTGATCTTGCAACTTTTTCAACATCTCCAGATTCAGCCGACAATACTGCTCGCATATATTCTCCAGGAAAATTTGCTTTAAGATAAGCTGTTTGATAAGCAACCCTTCCATAAGATACTGAATGAGCTTTATTAAAACCATACGAGGCAAAAGGTTCTATCCATTTCCAAACTTCTCTTGCTTTTTTTTCTGACCATTTGGAAAATTCAATGCATCCTTTTATAAATTTCTCTTTCTGCAAAGCCATTTCTTCTGGAATTTTTTTACCAACAGCTTTTCTAAACTTATCTACCTCACCCCAAGAATAACCAGCAAGCTTATGAGCCATCATTAAAAGATCATCTTGATAAACCAAAATGCCATAAGTTTTTTTAAGTATTGGTTCTAGAGCTTCATCTAAATAAGTTATCTTGGAAGGATCATGCTTCCTTTCAATATAATTTGGTATAAATTGCATTGGCCCCGGACGATAAAGAGCAACCATAGCGTTTATGTCGTGAATTGATGATGGTTTAAGTTCAACCAAAAAACGAGTCATACCATCTCCGTTAAGCTGAAATAGATCTTCTGTTTCTCCTCTGGCAAGCATTTCGAAAGTTTTTTTATCGTCAATAGGCATTTTATCCAAATCTATATCAATACCTCTCAATTTTTTTATTAGATCAATAGTCGAAGATATTATGGAAAGATTTTTTAAACCCAAAAAATCAAACTTGAGGAGGCCTGCACCATTTTCGTCTACACTATACATATCATATTGGGTAATTATTTTGTTTTCTCCTTTGGGATCAAATTGGAGAGGAGTAAAATTCGTCAATTCGGTTGGAGATATAACAACACCCGCAGCATGAACACCAATATGACGAGCACAACCTTCAATTTTTTTTGCCATATCTATGATTCTTTTTGTATCAGCATCTTTTTTGTACAATTCTGCTAGTTCAGAAACTTCGCTGAGAGCCCTATCAATAGTCATCGGATGACCCTGTGCACCCATTGGAATAAGTTTGGCTATTCTATCTCCAACACTATAAGGAAAACCTAGAGCTCTGGCAGTATCGCGCACACTTCCTCTTGCCATCATTGTCCCAAAAGTTCCAATTTGAGCCACTTTGTCAGATCCATATTTTTGCTTCACATACTCAACCATTTCGTCTCGGCGATTATCAGCAAAATCCATATCAATATCTGGAGCACTTGGTCTATCTGGATTTAAAAATCTTTCAAAAGGTATTTCGTATTCCAAAGGATTTATGTTTGTAATTCCGGCAACATAAGTAACAAGAGATCCAGAAACAGACCCTCTAATATTACTTAGAATCCCATTTTCTCTGGCATACCTTAAAAGATCAGCAACGACCAAAAAATAAGGAGAATATCCTTTTGTCTTTATGACCCCAAGTTCATAATCCAACCTGTCTATTATTTCTTTAGTTTTTGGTAAATCTCTTTTTTCTAAACCAGCATAAGATAGATCTCTTAATTCTTCATCATAAGTTTTGCCAGAAGAAATTTTTATATCAGGAAAAGCCCATCTACCAAGCTCCAAATCAAGATTGCATAATGCAGAAATTTTATGATTATTAAAAATGGCCTCTGGAAAATCTGCAAATCTTTTTTTCATTTCTTCTTCATCTAAAAAAGAAAAATCTTCTTCTGATTCATCTAAACCTCTCGATAATGAGTTTTTTGAATCAATACCTTGACTAACGGCCATCAAAGTCTCTCTGGCTTCTCGATCTTCTTTTTTTATGTAATATACATCATGAGAAGCAACGATCCCTACTGAATTTTCTTTAGCAAAACGAGCCAATTCATTCATGTGTTCATTGTGGCCCAAAAGCTCTGGATGCATAGTGAGTTCAATATAAAAATCTCCACCTAAAGCGACTCCGTCTTGTTTATCATCGTCGTTTTTAAAAATATTTTTATATTTATTTATTAAATTCTTGGCCAATTCATAATTTTTATTTCTTAAAGCGGTAGAGATGTCTCCACTCCAAGAAGAAGAGATACAAATAAGACCTTCGTGATATTTCTCTAAAATTTCAAGATCAATTCTTGGTTTATAATAAAAACCTTCAAGATACGAAGCGGTAACTAATTTTAAAAGATTTTTATAACCGACTTCATTCTTACAAAGCAAAACCACTCTGAATCGGTCTTTATCAACCCCAGCTTGTTTATCAAAACGAGTTCTTGAAGCCAAATAAGCATCTACACCAATAATAGGTTTCAATCCTTGTTTCTGGCACTCTTTATAAAATTCAATAGCGCCATACAAATTACCATTATCGGTCAAAGCCAATGCTTCCATACCATTTTTTTTAGCAGCATCCACAAGTTCAGGTATTTTAGGTAATGCTTGAAGTAGGGAATAATGAGAATGAGTATGAAGATGGGTTAATTTCATATTTAGTATAATAATGGAATAATAGAATAATGAAAAGATTGCATAAAACTCAATATATAGTTGGAATAGATGAGGTGGGGAGAGGGCCACTTGCGGGACCAGTAACAGTAGGAATTTTTGGAGCGGAAAAAAGGATGGAAAAATGGTTGTTACAAAATATTTTTCAAAATAAACTTAGAGACTCAAAAAAATTAAGTCCCAAAAAAAGAGAAGAAATTTACAAAAAACTGTACGAGCTCCAAAAGGCGGGCCGCGTGTTTTTTCATGTTTCTAATATTTCAAATAAGATTGTAGATAAGAAGGGAATTTCTTATGCAATTAAATTAGGAATTAAAAAAAGTTTAGAAAATTTAGGTATTGAAAATTATTTAAAAATTAAAGATTGTAAATTAAAAATTCTACTTGACGGTTCTCTAAAGGCCCCAAATCAATTCACTAACCAAAAAACTCTAATCGGTGGAGACAATAGAAACATATTTATTGCATGTGCCTCGATAGTTGCTAAGGTTTCGAGAGACCATCTGATGATCAGACTATCAAAAAAATATCCCGAATACTCTTTTCAAATCCACAAAGGTTATGGTACCGCCCTACACTACAGTCTTATCAAAAAAAATGGCCTTTCTTCAATTCACAGAAAGAGATTTATTTTGTAAAAATATAACTTTTGGGCCGATCGAAAGATCGGCCTATTGTTATTTGCCTTATTTTTTAAAATATATTAGTATATAGATATGGTAATAAGAATGAGACATACGAGATCCCATACGGCAAACAGAAGGAGCCACCACGCGCTTTCTCCTGTTTTTTTGTCTTTGTGCAAAGAATGCGGTAGCCCAAAACATCCACACAAGTTGTGTGAAGTTTGTGGTAAATACAAAGGCAAACAAGTTTTGGATGTGCATTCAAAGATTGCCAAGCGTGAGAAAAAAGCAAAAGAGAAAGCCAAAGAAAATAAATAGATTGGCGGGTAATTTGAAATTAAGTTAAAATATATTGTATTAAGGGATATGTATTAATTATTATATCTTCAAATTTTCAACATAATAAATAATACTTGTCTCTTACAGCATAACTATGGCAAACAGGCACCTTGCAAGATCAACAGTACTACAAACTCTATACGAGTGGGACTTTGGTGGTCAGAAATTGAACACACAAGAAATACTTGATAGGGATTTAAATGAGTTTGCACCAGGTATAAATTCCGATAATTTTACAAGAAACCTCCTAAAAGGAATCTTAGATAAAATAAAAGATTTAGACGACATAATAAGTAAAACTGCTCCAGAGTGGCCAATTGAGAAAATAAATATAATGGACAGAAATATACTTCGTATTGGACTTTATGAATTGTTATTTTCCAATAGAAGCGAAGTTCCTCCCAAAGTGGCCATAAACGAGAGCATAGAACTAGCTAAAAAATTCGGTGGAGAAACAAGTGGAAAATTTATAAACGGAGTACTTGGTGCTGTTTATAAAGAAATGGGAGAACCAGGTAAAGACGAGGAGAGTGTAGCAAAAAAACCAGAAACAAAAGAAACTTTAGTTGGAGCCGTCGTATACGCCAATCATGACGGAGAAATTTATGTAGCTTTGGTCCATGATGTTTTTGGGCATTGGACTCTTACAAAAGGAAAAATTGAGAATGGGGAAAGCGAAAAAGATTGTCTCGTAAGAGAAGCAAAGGAAGAGCTCGGTCTTAGTGTAGAGGTAAAAGAAAAGCTTGGAGAAAATACTTATGGCACTTTTCATCCAGAAAAAGGAAAATTAAGAAAACATGTTATATATTATTTGGCAGAAGCTCCTTTTCAAGAATTAACACTTGAAAACAAAGAAGAAAAAGGTGGACTTGATGATGTCCAGTGGTTCAAATTGTCAGATATACTTGGTTTAAATTTTTATGATGACATATTACCAATAATTACAAAAGCTATAAATTTGTTAATTAAAAGTTAAAAAGTACAAAGTTTGAAAGTTTAAATATTTTGAACCTTCCAACTTGCGCCTTTCTAACTTTATAACTTAAGGGTATGCAAAACAAAAATTTTGAAGAGTTTGAAAAAATAATTGGTGTAAATTTTAAAAACAAGGACTTGTTAAAACAATCCTTGACTCACAGATCTTTTCTAAATGAAAATAAGCATATTAAAAATGGTCACAACGAAAGATTGGAATTTCTTGGAGATGCTGTATTAGAACTCGTCATAACCCACTTTCTTTACAATGAATACCCCCAAAAAAATGAAGGCGATCTTACTTCAATAAGAAGCGCTTTAGTCAATGCTCAAACTTGCGCAGAAGTTGCTAAAAAAATAAATATAAATGAATTTCTTCTTCTCTCGAAAGGGGAAGCAAAAGATACTGGAAGAGCACGCCAATATATTTTAGCCAATGCCCTTGAAGCAGTTATCGGAGCAATATATATCGATTCTGGATATCAAAAAGCAGAAGAATTTATATTGAAATTTATAACACCAATGACCCAAAAAATTGTTGATGACGAACTCTGGATAGATTCTAAGAGCAGATTTCAAGAAAAAGCTCAAGATGCGGTAGGTATCACACCTTCATATAAAACCCTAAAAGAAACAGGACCAGATCACGACAAAAAATTCACAGTTGGTGTGTTTCTTGGTGAAGAAAAGGTTGCAGAAGGTGAAGGGGACTCAAAACAAGACGCCGAGCAAGATGCGGCGAGAAAAGCATTGAAAGAGAGGGAATGGTGATAGATAATTTTTAAAATATTTTTAAATTTGACTTTTTATGTAATAAATATTATAAAGATAAAGGAGGTTTTATGAACCAACTTTATGAACTTTTTACAAAATTGGGAGGAAAATATGCACAAAAAGCATTTGACTTTCTCCCCGAACCAAACCGGACCGAGGAACTCCAAAAGATTCTTGGTAAACAAGTGGAGAATGGGTGGTTCACTGACGCTCGCAAGACGGCAGAGCTTCTCAAACGAGAACTCACTATCGAGGAACTCCAAAAGATTCTCGGTAAACAAGTGGAGAATGGGTGGCTCGATGACGCTCGCGAGACGGCAGAGCTTCTC
>CAZRMR010000002.1:58623-60437 GCA_964601245.1 uncultured Candidatus Saccharibacteria bacterium | reverse complement strand
GTTGAAAGAAGTGAGTTAACAGCAACAGATGAGAGAGTAAGGGATGGAGTTGTGATTGATGATGTAGCAGTAAATGTTGAAGCAAGTACATCACCGCCCGTGAATACTCCACTACCTCCTACTGATAGTGTGCGATATGGTGATGTGGTGCCGATGCCAACTAATGGATTATTTCCAGAATAAGATGCTGTAAGAGGAATAACATTTTGTGAACCGTTCCAAAGCATAATGCCGATATTGCCCGTAGAAACATTCTGTAAATAATGTGTACCACTTCCAATAAAACCAATATTGCTGCTCATTAATATATAACCGTCTCCATAAGCATAACTTTCGGGGGTGCTTGCATAAGCTGAACCAACAATAACTGTACCCCCTTTGTTTATAGCAAACATAGAAGAACCGCTAGAAGAAGCAACTGCAAATGGAGTTATATTTGTTTGAGACTTAACAGAGAGAGAAGCAAAAGGACTCGTTGTTCCAATCCCAACAAGACCAGCACTTGTTATAGTCATCCTAGTATTTGTTCCCCCTGTCTGAAATGACATATCCCCAGCAACGGCTTTTTGAGAAATAATAAATGCACCACCACCAACATTTGTAAGAAGGGTAATTCCGCCAGAATCAATAAGAGAGAAATTAACCATTTTTAATTTACCACTATCTACAACCGCAGGTTTAAATGTTGAAGATGTTCTACCTAATTGCACTGCACCACCAGCCACCGACAAGACACCGCCCATATCCAATTGTACATAAGGAGTACTCGTCCCCACTCCCACATTCCCTGTCGAAGAAATAAATATGGAAGAAGTAGCTTGAGCTGTGCCAGAGTCATCACCAACAATGGTGTAGCCTTTGGTTAGAGAGTTTGATATTGGAGTAAAGCCAAAGAGTGATGATGAAGCTGTTGTATTAAGTAATCCATTTGAACCTACATAAGCTAACCCTTGTGATAATGATGGTAAGTATAGTGAAGATGTAGCTGTGATTGCTCCGCCAAAAAATGCTGTACCAGAAATATAGGAATTGCCATTTACACTTAAGGTGGTATTTGGCGTAGTAGAACCAATCCCAATCCTGCCAGTAGATGTAATAGACAAGACACTTGCAGAACTTGGTCCAAAAAATTCAGCGACCTTACCTGCACCATTTTGTATTATTGAAAGAAATGTAGAAGATGTGCTTGTCGAATTTGATGCATCGCTTCTCAAAAATTGTTCACTTGAAAGCCCATCTAATTTATCGGACTCAAAAGCGGCTGGCACTGCTCCAAGTTTTTTTCTTGGCGAAAGAGTTTCCCAACTCAATCCATCTGTACCGCCTATCAAAACTTCAAGCCACAGATCTTGATTGAAATTAACAGAAGTCAAAGGCGTAGATGAACCAAGTAAAACAGAGAACAGACCATTTGTTACAGAAACTCTATTGCCTGCTAAAGTAGAACGATCATCTTCCCAAATATTCACACCACCGGTTTCTGTCGTATATAATCTAAACTTCATATGATAAATACCGTCCGAAACTGCAACGTTTGAGGAATTTGTAAGCTTGCCCTGATAATTTATTTGTGCATTAAAACTTGCAGATGCAATTGTAGGAAAAGCAAAACCGTATGGGAAAAGCAAAGTAAACACAATTATTGTGTTTATTATCTTTTGATATTTTGTTTTGCTTATAAAATATTTCATTTTCTATCTCTGCTTTTTTGTTTTGTTTTTTGTTTTAAATTTTTTCTTTTTAACTTTGACCTTTTAACTTTCTAACTTCTTAACTTTTCCCTCTGTATTCGTATCATCTTCTTTTTTCTTGGT
>CAZRMR010000002.1:54181-58612 GCA_964601245.1 uncultured Candidatus Saccharibacteria bacterium | reverse complement strand
ACTAAAAACCAAATTTTTCTGCTTATTCCAATAACAACAATCAAGAAAAGAATAAGCGAAAAATAATCAGATATTTTTGAAATAATTTTTTTAAACTCTTCGGAAAGAATATAATCATCGGCGGAAAAAACTGATGCTAAAAGATTGCCATCTATTTTTTTCAATCCTTGATTTTTATAATCTAGAATAGAAATGTGCATTTTGTAATTACCAGATTTTCCAAGGGGAGCAATGGTTGCTTCGTAACCAGTTTTTTCTTTGTTTATTCTCAAAAGAAAAGAGAAAACTTTTGATTCATCTTCCGGATCATATAGGGTTATGCTTATGGTCTTTAATATTTCTGGAACTTTTTCATAAGATAGAAAAACTGTAAAAGGTTTGCTTCCGTCTAAAGGCACTGTGCCATCAATAAAAGTAAGAACTTCTTTTTCTTGAATAAATTGGAAATCGAGAAGTGTTAGTTTTTCTATAGCTGGATCAATGATCGGAGATTTTGGAAGAAAATCATATATGCTCGGATTTATTTTTAATTCTTCTCCAGAAAAAGGAACTCTCGAATGAGTGATAGAACCTGAAGAATAATTACCCTCTTTATCGACTGCAAAAATCGTGTAGAAATAAATTTTGCCAACTTCTAAATTTTTATCTTCAAAAGACTCCCCGTCTCCTACATATATCTCTTCCCCATCTAAAACATCTTTTGGATAAAAAATATCTGATCTAATAATCCTCACTTCTTTGAAATCTTTATCTTTAGGATTATTCCAAGAAAGATTTATTGAGGAATAATTTGGTATTGCGACAAAATTTGTGGGGTTTGCCGGTGGAGTAAAATCTGGAAGCTCTTTGGTTTCAAACTGGGTTTCAGATACAATCTCTCTACCATAAGAATCTTTGGCTTGAATCATTACATAATATAGAGTGCCGCTTTCTAATTCATTTATTTTTGCCTGATGAGCCAATGTGTACAAATTGCTTTGCAGAGAACCAGATTCATAATCTTTTGTCTTTCCCCAAAATATTTTCCCTATAGTTACTCTATTAGTAATCCAATTTATAACTACAGAATTTGGTTGGGTAGAAATGTTTATATTCATAAAAGCAAGAGAAGATCCACCATTGTTTCCACCCCCGCCCATAACCGGCCTGAAAGTTGTAGCAAGAACAGAATCTGATAAAGGAGATTCATTCATTAAAGTATCAACTGTAGAGATTCTGTATTCATAAAGCGTGTTAGGAGAAAGATCGGTATCAGAAAAATTTAGATTTGCGGTTGATCCGATTAGAACACTGTCTCTGTATATCCTATAAAAAGATACACCAGATCCTGCTGTGCCAGCGTCCCAAGATAAATTTATCTGACTCTCAGAAATAACAGTAGCTGAAAGATTGGTTGGAGCTGTAGGTAAAGCAACAGACCCAGTAACAGAAACACTAATCCTGAATTGATTTTCAGATGCAGACACTTTCGTAAAAGGAGTAAACAAGAATACCGTTAATATAATTGCTGTAAATACTTTTATTATTTTTTTTGTTTTTGAATTAAATAACATTTATGTTGGCAACAATGTTAGAGTCGTCGTAGCAGTATAACTTCCTTCTGGTTGATTTGCGCCTGAAGCAATTTCTGCTCTGAACTTTATAGAAGTCTCTACACCATTTGGATGATTACCAGTGCTTCTACTGCTTATTATTTTTTCTGAAGTAGATAAACCATCCCAACAATAATTTTCGTTTGAGTTCGAACCTGTGTTGCAAGATACTCCATCGTTTTTGTATCTTTGAGAGACATCACTCCCAAAAGGATTGAAGCCAAAAACAGAAATAGTGGGAGGATTGAAATTCATGTCTGGATCTGAACCGATTGGAGAATAATCAGAAAAACTATTTGCTCCAGAAACTAAAGCTGGAGAAGAAGAAGCTTTTATAGACAACTCATAACCAGAAGGGCTGTCTGTCGTCACTACGACAGAAGTGGTTCCAAACGCGGCACCTCCCGTTATGCCTGAAATTGGCGGTAGAAGAACAACATTATCCACAGCTGTCATAGATAGATAAACTTCTTGCATTTGCTGATAACCAGCTTTCAATCTATAACTTACACTACCCGATTCACCAGTAGCAATTTCTCCTAGAGTATCTTCAATCTTATAATTTGAAGAATCAGAATATGAGCCACCAAAATTTATACTGTCACTCTGAATTTTATAATTTGAGCTAGACATAACTTCTGCAAAAATATTTTCAAAAAATAAAAAGTTCGCCAATAAAACAAAATAAACCGAAAAAATAAGGACAAACTTTTTGTTTTTTTTGAACTTATTTTTTTGCGACATTTATGTTTCTAAATTATTTTCTTCTAATTTCAAATTTAGACATCAGTACTTTTATGAAGGTAATCAAGATGACAAAGAACACAAAGACTGACAAAACGATAGTCCAAGGAATAACGAAGAATGTAAGGGTTTTAGTATCGATTATATTTCCATAACCCCTGTTTACATTTAACTCGGCCGTATATTTACCAAACAAAAGAGAAGGTTTCCAAACAACTTCTCTCAAACGAAGTGAACTTGGCATAGCAAACCAAGGCTCTATCTCAACGAAACCAACTTCTTGACCAAAAATATTTTTAATTGATATCTCTCCATAAGGATTTAAGTGAACTGACCCTTCGTTTTTATAAAGAATCTGGAAATTTACCGGAGCTCCTCCAATAATTTTTTTATCTCCCGAAATTTTAAAGCTCACAACTTCACCTTTTTCATTCACTTCTCCTGGCACTCTGACAAAAAACAAAACACCAATTCTTGAAACTATAGTAGCGCCACCAGTAGCTCCATAAATTTCTCTGTCTTTACCGACAGTCGCAGTAGTAACCAAGATACTTCCGTAATGCCCACCCGGTTCTACATCTTGAGGGACAGATATTTTTACAGGAATAGTAGCTCTTTCATTATTTTTCAATTCAAATCTCCGTGGCCCAAAAATTAGATAATCTCTCAAAGAATAAGGACCTCTTTCATCTCCAAGCAATACAACTGTTTGGTTTGTAGATTCAGAACCAACAAAATCTTCTACCTGTAATTCAAACATTCTGTCTTCACCCATTCTGTTGCTTACGTATATATCAATTGTTCTTGATTCTCCTGGGTTTAGTACGACATCAACTTTACCGGGACCAACAACAAAATCTTTAGTCCCAGAATATTCACCCAATTGTTCAATCTTGTACTGAGCGTTTGCAGAATAAAAAGGTACAGCCAAAACAATCAATGACAAGGAAACAATCAACAACTTTCTTATTCTTTTATTAATTTTTAAATTTTTCATAGTAGTTGATTAATTTGTTGTTGCAGTAAGTGTCGTTGTCGCTGTGTATATATCTTCAGGAATAGAAGGAGAAGGACTCGAATTTATTGTTAGTCTGAATTTTAGAGTTGTAGTCGATCCAGAAGTGAGAGTCTCTGAATTCCTATTTACTAACACATAACTAGTGGTAGTAGCATCTAGCCAACAAGCATTTGCAGTATCAGATGAACCAGTACCACAAGTTGTCGTACCATTATCCAACCAAGAAGGAGCAAGATCTGAAGTGGTACTTGCCTCAACTGTATAACCAAATTCAGCCTTGTTTGCTGGAACAGAAAAAGTAAAATCAGGAACACCGGCTACATTAGGCGTATAATTTGGTATATTTCCACCCTGTGTGTGGCCCTGCATTGCAGGAGAAGAACTTGCTTTTAAAGTCATGGTATACCCAGCACTATCGTTTGTTAGAACCACAACCTGAGTCCCACCATTTGAAGTGCCTCCAGTAATACCTGGGATCGAAGCGAGCGTTACATCTGTTGCTGGCGTAGAGAAAGAAATTTCAGAAGTTACGGAAACACTAACAGTAAATTGATCTTCAATGGCAAGAATTGGAGTTGGCTCCAAAAAAGAAAAACCAGCGAAGAAAAGAATAGTTAAAATAAAACTCATAATAACTATTTCTTTTTTCTTTTTAATAAATTTCATACGATCTTTCATAAAATTATTTTTATAATATTGCTTATAATTTTTAGTGATAAACATCTTCCCGATGAAAATCACTCTTTTAAAGGCACCATAACATACATATAATCTTCTCCCTTGGTTTCTTTAAAAATCGGAGTTATAGTGCCAGAAACTCCGTCTTTATCGACCTTTATCTCAACTTCGTCCGAAAACGAGTCCTTGATATTTTTTGTTAAACCAAGTCTATTTTCCTCATTTGTTCCAAGGGGAAAGACAACAACCCCACTGGAATCAATTTGTTGGTTAATTTTCTGATCAGCCATATCCGCAACACTTTCGTTATCTAAAATCTGATTTGCAGGAATAACTACGGCTAAATTTTTACCTAAAATAAAACGCAAAAATGAAATTCTAACTCTTTCTAAAGTTAAT
>CAZRMR010000002.1:53335-54089 GCA_964601245.1 uncultured Candidatus Saccharibacteria bacterium | reverse complement strand
TGTTTATTAAAAATAAATCCAAACGTAATAAAACAAACAAAAATTAAAGTAATGAAAGTGGATTTTAATAATTGATTAACAAGAAAACTATGCCCATCATCAATTAAAATATTTAAATCACCAGCAGTTGAAAAATTATTTTTATCTGGAATTTCTGGAAAGAGAGGAGATGTATCATTTTCATATTTGAAATTAAAAACATTTTTATTATTTTGATTTATACCTAAGATGTAATATTTTGAATCTTTTTTTAGATTTAAATCTTGATCATTTTTAACACCATCCAATTGCTCCAATTTTCCATTTTTGTCAAATGTAGCACTTTTATTTTTAAAATTATAAGGACGGGAGGAACTTTTTCTACCTTTTCCTTTTTTTGATTTTGAATTTTCTTTGTGTTTTATGACATCCTCTTCTGCAACAAACCAAACATGACCAACTCTGGTTGAATCGAGTCTTTTTGATCTACAAAGTTGGCCAATGTAGTCACTTGCATAACCAAAAATTCTAGACGCTTTACTAGCCGAGATATACTTCTTACCATTTATCATTATAGACTGATCCATAAACAATATTTTATCATCTCGGTAATCCGAGATCATACGAAAAAGTGTGGATAAATAAATAAAAAAATTATTATCAAAAATCAAAAAAATTATTTACCAAAACACTATCAATTTTGGGCTATATCTTTGTAATAAAAATCAATTTAAAACAAAAATATTTAAGAAAATTACAAAGATCTATTAATTGC
>CAZRMR010000002.1:40908-53230 GCA_964601245.1 uncultured Candidatus Saccharibacteria bacterium | reverse complement strand
TCATAATTTTAAGATAAAAATATAAAAACAAATCAACAAAATTAAATTTAATAAAAAATCAAACCTAATTGTTAATGAATAAAATTTACTATCCACATTCATATTGTTTTATATTTATATATAATAATATATAATCTTTAGTAATGTTTATTAATGTTTAAATTAAGTAAAAATGAATAAATTTATAACAATAAAAGAAGCTTCAGAAATACTTGGGGTATCAAAAATAACTTTAAGAAATTGGGACAAGTCTGGAAAACTAGTGGCCCTTCGACATCCATTTAATAATTACAGAATATATAAAACAGAGGATATTGAAAATATAATAGAAATGATAGAAAGTAGCCCGTTTGTGATCAAACAAAAAAAGGAAGAGGTCAGAAAATTAGCAGTAAAACATCTTGAATAAAATTTGATCCAACCCTCCTATTTTTTATATCTTTTTCCATCTGCAAAAACATAAAAAAATAAATAAATTAATTACGCCACACGAAACAAACAAAATACTATAAAATAAAAAGTATTATAATCCTATTTTTAAAAAGCACATAAATTCAAATGAAAAATAATTTTAAAAGATAAAGTAGGTAATAAAGGCAAAAAGTGCAGGCAAAAAACAATTGTTAAATATTTCAATTGGAAAATATACATAATATATTTGATCTACTACCCTATTGATAAATTTTGATCAAAATCTTTAAATAAAAACAAAAGTGCTATCAAAAAATGATAAAAATATTGAATAAAAATAAAATAAAATCAATTATATTGTTAAAAATTTTTATTAAAAACAAAAGTTAAAAAGATCAGATTGAAAAATAAAAAAATTTATAAATAATCATAAAAAATTGTTAAATTTTTGATCCCCAAACAACCAAAATACGATTTTAAACTTACCTAAAAAGTCTGTATTAAGAAATAAATAAGTTATAATTTCAATACTAAAAGCCGAGCGTCGCATATGCGACGCTCGGCTTTTAGTATTATCCACAAGAGAGTATTACTCTCAAGAGTGATTACTTATATAATAAATGTGTAAAGAATAAATTTATGCGATATCAAAATTTTGCAGAAAAAGAATACTACCACCTATACGCAAGAGGTATAGAAAAAATATTTATTGATAAAGAAGACTACTCCCGATTTATTTTTTTAGTTACACATCTTCAATCCCCTACCAAGATACATAATGTATCGTGGTATGCAAAAAATTTTGTTAAGAAAGATTCTTTTGGAATAAGCAGTAAAAAGGCCGAAGAACTACTAAAAAACAGGTCTCTCGAACTTATCTCTTTTGTTTTAATGCCCAACCATTTTCATCTCCTTGTTTACAATATAGAAGAGGCTCTTCCTTCTGTATATATGCACAGAATACTCACTTCATACAGCAAATACTATAACGCAAAATATAAGAAAAAAGGTCATGTATTTGACGGACCTTTTGGGGCAGTGCATATAAAAGATAATACTCAATTATTACATTTATCTGCTTATATACACAAAAATCCGACCTCTATAAATGGTATTGATTTAGAAAAATATGAGTGGTCAAGTTATCCTGATTATATAGGTATAAATAGATGGGAAAATCTCTTGAAAACTGACCACATATTAGGCCAATTTGATAATCAAGCAAAATATAAAGAATTTGTAAAAACTAGTACAGCCAAAGAGCTATTTTAATAATTTAATTATTATCTCTTTGATTTTTTGGGGGTTTGCCGAACCTTTAGATAACTTCATACATTGACCAACTAAAAACTGAAGAGCTGAATCTTTACCATTTTTGTATTGAGCTACAACATTTTTATTTTGTTCTAAAACATTTTTAGCCATATCCTCAAGTTCCCCTTCGTCATTTTTTTGCAATAAACCCTCTTTTTTTGCTATTTCTTCTGGGCTACCTCCGTCTTTTAACATAACCGCTAAAATATCTTTCATTCCCCTCGATGAGATAAGACCGGATTCAAACATATTTATTAAGTTAGCCAAAGAAGAAGACTCTACCAATAGGCCATTTTCTCTACCGGAAATCTCGCTTATTATAAAATTAGACAGGGTTTGGTAACTCCCATTTTTTAGATAAGAAGCTGATTTTTCAAATAGATCAGAAAAATTCCTATTATTTATAAAAAACTCTATATCCGACTCTTTTATCAAATACTTTTCTTTAAATCTTTTTCTCTTTTCGGAAGGGATTTCTGCCATATCTTTTTTTAATAAATCCATATCAAAATCACTTATTTTTGATATTTTAAGTTTAGGAATATCTGGATCTGGGAAATATCTATAATCATGAGAATCTTCTTTTGATCTCTGAGAAAAAGTCTCCTGTTTTGATTCATCCCAACCCCTTGTCTCTTGCATAACCTTAGCGCCACTTTCTAAAACTTTTGCTTGTCTTTGAATCTCGTATTCAATCGCTCTTTCTGCAGATTTAAAAGAGTTCAAATTTTTTACCTCAACTTTGGTACCAAAAACATCGCTATCGCTTATAGAAATATTGGCCTCAAGCCTCATTTCCCCTTTTTCCATGTTTGCATAAGCAACCCCCAGATATTGAAGCAAGAGCTGAAGTTCTTGACCAAAATTTACAACATCCTCTGCCGAATGCATAACAGGCTCGGTCACAAGCTCCATTAAGGGAACTCCAGCCCTATTGAAATCAACCAGACTGAATTCTTTATTTTCGTGAGAGGATTTGGCTGTATCTTCTTCTAAATGAATCCTTGTAATTTTTACACCACATAATTCACCTCCGGAAACTAAAGGATATTTATATTGACTAATCTGATAACCTTTTGGAATATCAGGATAAAAGTAATTTTTTCTATCAAATTCTGATTCATCCGCCAAATTACCCCCAATAGCTATACCCACTTTGAGCACATTTCTCACTGCCTCTTTATTTACCACCGGCAAAGTACCCGGATGTCCCATACATACGGGACATACATTTTTGTTTGGGATTTTTTCATCTGGATCGTTTTTGCAAGAACAAAACATTTTTGTCTTTGTTTTTAGTTCTGCATGCACTTCAAGCCCTATTGTTGGTTTATACTTCATATAAGAAATATAAGCTAATTTGAGATATTATGCAAAGTTTTAGCCCACAAATATTAGTATTTTTTAGAATTTAGGTATTCTATCTTGTTGTTGTATTCAATAAGAGTCCTTACATATTCAGAATGACTCCAAACCAAAGGTGAAGCAGAAATAGGCTGTCCATTATTTGGATTTAGTTGTTCTGAAAGCATAGATCCATTTGCATATTTAGCCACCCACTCCAAATCTACTTTTATCTCTTCCATTTCTTTCAAATTTGAAGCTATAGCGATCTTGTATTGAACAAACCAAAGAGTCGTTAAAAACCAAGGATTACCAGCAGAACTCTCTAAAACTTTTGAATATGCATCATTTTCATAACGAGCAAAACCTCCGATATTTATCCCTTTGCTTAATCTTTGTTTTAAAAACTGAAAAGTTTCTTTCATTCTCGGATCATCAGGAGCCATAACCCCAAATCTAAAAACTCCATAAAAACTACTAGCGTCCCAATTTTTATCTACTGAAAGTCCTTCTGGTCCTTCAACAAGATTAAAGAAGCGCTTTTCTTTTTCATCCCAAAGATTATTTATTATGGATTTTCTCATTGAATCAGCCTCTGTGCCAAATCTCAAAACATCTTCATCTTTACCAAGAGTCTTGGCAAAGTTTTTTGCAGAAACAAGCGCACCATACACAACAGAAGCTGTAAAAGAAGAAACTCCGTATTTTTCTTCCCAAAGATCATAGCTTGGCAAAGGTAGGCCTGTTTTAGAATCTTTATATCTAATCATAAAATCAGCCGTTTTTTTGATTAGACTATTGTATAAACCTTCTACAAACTCAAGATCTTTTGATCTTATATAGTGCTCCCAAAGTCCCACTAAAATAATTGCCGTCTCATCTTCTTGAATAGCAAGCTGTCTTTTGCCATCTTTGACCCAAGGATGCCAAGAGCTTCCTAAAGATCTGTCGGGTTGATATTTGTGAAGAACATATCCATCGTCAGTCAAAACATCATTCATAAATAAATAAAATTTTCTTGAAACATCATAGAAACCAGCCAAATCTAAGCTCCAAGCAGAAAATGATCCATCTCTTGGCCAAACATATCCATAAGTATCGCCACCATATTGGATATTACCAGAATCAACAGAAGCCAATATGCCGCCAAAATTATCACAATGGGCTCGCATAACAAGGAGAGAATTTTTAAATAGATCATTCGCCTTTAGAGACAGACTAAATTTATTTACAGAAACTTGATCTACCCAAGCTTTCCAAAAATCATGTGTTGATTCTAAAATATGTTCTGGGCCCTTATTTAGCAAATAACCCAAGAGTTCACAGACCTGTCTGTATGTTTCGCTAGCTAAAATCCAATAGTAAACTGTTATTGAAGAATTTGCTGGGACTTCTCTTTGCCAAGAAATGACCGAATCGACCACTCCATGCTCTATAGTATTTTTAGACAAAACACCATCTTCTGCGTCTTTCCAAGTACCTTCTTTGCCTTCTATGCCACAAAAACCAATACTGTAATCATCAAAAGGTTTATCATCCAAAACTCCTCCAACCAAAAAAACTCTTCTGCCTTTGTAATGAATGATCGACTCTATAGAACTTGAAAAATAAGCTGTATCAGCGTGATTTGTATCACTTATTTTAAATTGTTGATTCAAGAAAATTTTTAATTTTCTTTGGTTTCGACTGTTATTGTTTAATATAATTTTTCTAACAAAAATGTTTTTCTCATTATAAACAATATCTGAAAAATTTAGTGAAATACTATGATTTTTGTTAACCGCATATATTTTAGAAATCATAGAATTATTTTCATAATCTATATTGATTTCCCAATTTCCATTATCAAGCCACTCAATAGCGCCATCAACAAAAACTCCAATTTTATGAAGCTGATTGGAACCAATGTGATTTTCAAGACCTACATGAGGATAATAAAAATCTCTGACTTGCCCAAACTTGTCTGTACAGACACAAAGATTGCCATTACTTAAGACCATTGATCTAGCCATATAGATAATAATACAGCCTTAATATAAAAGCTTAAAGTTTTAATTGGGAATAAAAAATTATAGTCCCTGATCTCTCAATTTTTGGATTATATCTTTTGTGTTTTTTTGTATTTTTCTAGGAATCTCAACCTTTATTTTTACTAAGATATCACCTCTTTTTTTATTACCAAAAGGAACTCCTTTGTTTTTTATCTGCAACAAATCTCCTGTGTTAACCCCCTCTGGAATATCAAGTTTTACAGGACCATCGAGACTTTCTATTTCATAACTGCCCCCAAGTAAAGCGTCAGTCAACTTTATATTTAGATTCATAAGAAGATCATTCCCTTCTTTTGTAAAAATTTTGTGTTTTTTTACATGAATTTTTGCGTATAAATCTCCAGAAATACCATCTTTAACCGCTTCACCTGCCCCAGAAAGACGTATCATTTCTCCGTTATCTACTCCCTCTGGTATTTTTATTTTTATTTCACTTTCTTTTTTTATAACACCAAAACCGCCACAAATATTGCATTTTTCTTTTGGAGTCTTACCGTTTCCACCACAAACATCACAAGTTTTTGTCATTTCTATCGAGCCAAAGATTGTTCTTTTTTGTTCTCTTATTTTTCCTTTACCATTACAAGCTTGGCAATTTATCATTTCTGTCCCTTTCTTTGCGCCACTACCACCACAGTTTTGACACTGAGAAACTTTATTTATAAGAAAAGTCTTTTCAATACCAAAGACAGCTTCTTCAAAAGATAGCTCTACATCCATATAAATGTCTCTCCCCCTTTTTGTCTTAGCTCTACTTCCACCAAAAAATTCACCAAATATATCACCCAAATCCCAACCAGAATCAGGACCTCCTTGAGCGGAAAAATCAAACCCATTATCTCCAAATCCTGAAAAATCCCATGACCCACCTTGGGTAGAAAAACCACCCTGCCCTGCAAAATCTTGCCAATTTCCTTGAAAACCATTGAAACCCTGCCCACCAGAACCGGAAAAAGCATTTCCATAATTGTCATATTGAGCTCTCTTTTTTTCATCAGAAAGAACACTATAGGCTTCATTTACCTCCTTAAATTTTTCTGCATTACCATTTTTCTTATCTGGATGATATTCGTGAGCGAGCTTCCTGAAAGCCTTTTTTATATCATCTTTTGAGGCATTTTTTGATACACCTAATATGTCGTAATAATTTTTCATTGTGTTTGATTTTACCAGATTTTAATTGTAATATCAATCTGGGAGGATCTTTATGGAATCCAATACGGAAGCTAAAGTTTACAGAGTTTGTTTTTCTCTACCAGAAGGAGGGAAAACTTCCACTGATTCATTAGAGATAAAACCGGTGATAGGAATGGATGAAATGAATCAAGTGGCAAAAACTTTCAGAGAAAAATTCAGACAAGGAGAAAGACTTTTGTACGCAGAAGAGATCAAAAAAACTGACAAACAAACGGGCCGGTAATCCCCCGTTTGTTTTTTTGATTATTCGTTGCCACTTTTTGTCTCACCATCACCAGACTGAGAACCGTTAGCAGAATCGGAAGCTGAAGATTCTGTATTTTCTTTTTTTTCTGTGGAATTATTTTTAGCAGAGTTTGACATATACTCCCCTATTTTTTGCATTTCTTTCGAAAGTTCTTCTGTGATTTTCTTTATGGAACTTATATCAGAAGTATCTTTAATTTTTTTCAATTCTTCTATCTTATCATTAATGGCTTTTTTGATTTCATCCGTTATTTTACCTTCAGCGTCCTTAAGAGATTTTTCTGCCGTATAAATCATCTGTTCTGCCAAATTTTTGGTTTCCACCAACTCTTTTTTGTTTGCATCGTCTAAAGCATGAGCTTCTGCCTCTTTTTGCATTCTCTCTATATCTTCTTTTGATAAACCAGAGCTTCCTTCGATCTTTATTGATTGCTCCTTGCCACTAGATTTGTCCTTTGCTTTAACATTTAAGATACCATTTGCATCTATGTCAAAAGTCACTTCCACTTGGGGCACACCTCTTGGGGCTGGAGGAATACCATCAAGAATAAATCTACCTAAAGATCTGTTATCTGAAGCAAGTGGTCTCTCTCCCTGAACAATATGAATCTCTACACTTGTTTGATTGTCTGTAGCAGTAGAGAAAATTTGAGAACGAGAAACAGGAACAGTAGTATTTCTTTCTATAAGTCTCGTAGCTACACCACCCATCGTCTCAATACCTAGAGAAAGAGGTATAACATCAAGAAGTAAAATGTCTTTGACATCACCCGCGATTATTCCACCCTGAATAGCGGCGCCTAATGCCACCACTTCGTCTGGATTTATAGATTTGTTTGGTTCACGGCCGAAAAATTTCTTAACTTCTTCTACAATTTTTGGCATCCTTGTCTGTCCTCCGACTAGAACAACTTCTTCTATTTCATTTACTTTAAATGGAGAAGCTTCTATTGCTCTTTTTGTGATCTCTATCGCTCTTTGAATAAATTCGTCCGCAATTTCTTCTAATTTTGCTCTGGTCATTTTTATAAGAAGATGTCTTGGGCCACTTGAATCCGAGGTAATGAATGGAATATTTATTTCTGTTTCCATTGCGGTAGAAAGTTCAATTTTTGCCTTTTCAGCGGCCTCATCTAATCTTTGTAGAGCAAGAGGATCTTTTGTTATATCAATACCACTTTCCTTTTTAAACTCATCAGCTAACCAATGAATTATTTTTTGATCTATATCTTTACCACCCAAATGCGAATCACCATCTGTAGCTTTCACTTCTACCACATCATCTCCAACTTCCAAAATAGAAATATCAAAAGTTCCACCACCAAAATCAAAGACGGCGATTTGCTCGTCTTTCTTTTTGTTAAATCCGTAAGCGAGAGCGGCTGCTGTCGGTTCATTTATTATTCTCTTTACATCAAGACCGGCGATAGCGCCAGCATCTTTTGTAGCTTTTCTTTGAGCATCGTTGAAATATGCCGGTACTGTGATAATTGCTTCTGTAATTTTTTCACCGAGCTTTGCTTCTGCATCTGCTTTCAATTTAGAAAGAATCATCGCGGAAATTTCTTCTGGTCTATAATTTTTTTCTCCTATCTTTATGTTCACTCCACCCGTTTCTGATTTTGTTATTTCATACGGCACAGTTTTTAAGTCTTTTTGAACAGCATCTTCTTCAAAATTGTGTCCTATGAATCTCTTTATGCCAAAAACAGTATTTTTTGGATTTGTTACCGCCTGTCTTCTAGCAAGAAGACCGACCAATCTTTCTCCGGTTTTTGAAATAGCGACAATAGAAGGAGTGGTCCTCGCACCTTCTGCGTTTTCAATTATTTTTGGATTACCCGCTTCCATCACTGCGACTGCACAGTTTGTAGTTCCTAAATCTATTCCTATTATTTTTGACATATGATTTTTGAAAATTAACTAATAATTTAAATTTGAGCAATTAAATTATACATCTACTAAATTCTTTATGCACTTGATTTTTGTCCTAAAATTTGATATAATTGGATGTACAAACCAAAAACTAGCGATTGAAAATTTTATATTTCAATTTTTAATCTTTTAATTTTCGATCTTATACACTCCTACCTTTACCTTCGGTGCTCTGATTATCTTGTCTTGCAATTTATACCCTACACTCAAAACTTCAACGATTTTATGATCATCTTCTTCATTTTCTACCGGCACATTTTCAATTGCCTCGTCTCTTTGCGGGTCAAACTGTTCACCTAATGGATTTATAACAGAAACGCCGTGATTTCCGAGAACATTTATGAGTTGAGAATGAATATATTCTACTCCTCTTCTCCAATTTTCATCTACTTTTTCCCAAGCTTCTTTGTTTTTAAAAGCGCTATCAAAAGAATCCAAAACAGCCATCAGTTCGGTCGTTATGTCTTCTTTGGCAAACTTCCTAAACTCATTTTTTTCTTCTTCCAATCTTTTTCTTAAATTTATCCCGTCCGCTCTCTCTTTTTGCCAACCAGTCAAATATTCTTCATTTTTTTGCTCTAATTCTTTTATTTTGGCACGCAATTTTTTAATCAGAGCAGTGTCGCTATGATTACCATCTTCGTCTATATTTTCATCAAAAACTATTTCTTCTTCGTTATTCATTGTATTAAGAATTTTAACCAAATTTAACTTTTTTTCAACTCTAAAATAAATCCCCCGATCTACTCTGTGCAAATCGGGGGCAAAACTTTGAGGCTATTAATCACCAAATTATTGTATGAGATCTGTCTTTTTCTCTTCTTGGTGATTTAAATGACCGTGGACCGGGCAATTCGGGTTGCCACAATTATTCGATTCAAGATACTCCTTAGGAAGATTAAAAAGTAAAAAACCCCCATTGGACGTCGGTTTCTTTGATTCCTTCACAACGACCGTCCACCCTTCTTTAATCTCAATGCCTGATCCTTCAGGGATGTCTAATTCCATCCTCACTTGTTTCCAGAAAATTTCCTCGAGGATAGATAGTTTTACCAAATCACTTATCAATGACAAGATCTTAATTTTTATCTCTTCCGGTTTTGTCTTATCGAAGTCTCCATTTATTGCTTCAGCATTAGCTACTATTTCTTCAAAACTTATTTCAATAAAGATCTTGAGCTTTCTTGCCCTCGTTCCAAGAACTCCTTTTACCACGTCATCAGGTTGGATTTTTCTTTGCCTTAATTTATCAAAGCCCTCCTCTGATACTTCATCAAGTCTCGCAAGAGTTTCCAAAATGTCTATCACGGATTTACTCCTTTGTATCAAAATTACACCTATTGAGATATTATACAGTTTGTATTATTTTGTCAAACAAACACCCCAGACAAAGTCTCGGGTGTTTAATAGTTTTTGAGTTTATCGTTTAGACCATTGTGGAGCCTTGCGAGCTTTTTTAAGGCCAAATTTACGTCTTTCTTTAGCACGAGGATCTCTTTTTAATAAGCCACTCTTTTTTATTGAATCTTTGAGAGAAAGATCTGATTTAACAATGGCTCTTGATAAACCATGTCTTAAAGCTTCAGCTTGTGAATGAACCCCTCCTCCTCTTATGACAGCAGAAACTTCGTAATTTAAACCTTTTAGTTTGGAAACTGGTTCTTCTATAATTTTCCTTAATTCTAATGTTGGAAAATAAGTAAGAACGTCTTTATTATTTATTTTAAAAGTTGTTTTGGAAGCAGGAATTATTCTAACTCTAGCAACAGAAGTTTTTCTTCTTCCCACTGCCTCTATATATTTTTTATCTTTTGAAGTAGTCATTTTATCCTGTAATTGTTAAATTTTTCATCATCCTATCTCTTAATTTGTTTTTAGGCAACATACCTTTAATAGCAATTCTTAGAGATTCTTTCATGCCTTTGTCTGAAACAACTTTTTTCATTGTTCTCTCTTTAAGACCACCCGGGTATCCAGAATAATTTTTGTAAACTTTTGAATCCATTTTTTTATTGCTCACAAATATTTTAGAAGCGTTGGAAACTTTCACTTTTATATCTGGTATAGCATTTCTCGCAAAATCTGTTCTGTTTTTACCCATCAAAATAGAAGCAATTTGACTAGCAAGTCTTCCTAGTTTTTTGCCCTGAGCGTCTATTTCAAATATTTTTTTATCTTTTGTTTTATCAGTCATGTTTTTAAATTTTTATACAAATTCTATTATAGCCATCTTGCTACCGTCAGAAATCCTTGTTTTTGATTTTACAATCCTTGTATAACCACCATTTTTGCTTTTGTATTTCTCTGAAATATCTATAGCCAATTTTGATGCCTTCGGACCAATTTTTGCAACAACAAATCTCTTAACTGCAACTGTTGGATTTTTACATTTAGTAATTATTTTTTCAACCAAAGGCCTTAGTTCACGAGCTTTAGCTTCTGTAGTTTCTATTTTGCCATGCAAAAATAAAGATCTGATTAAAGAATTTAGCAAAGCCTTTCTGACTTTTCTAACTCTTCCGAATTTTCTGTTTTTGTTGTGATGTCTCATTTTTTTCTTTTGGTCTTTTGTTATCTTTTACTTAAGATTTATTCCATAATCACCAAGAACTCTTTTTATTTCCGCAACACCCTTGGCCCCCAGACCTTCAATCTCTAAAATATCTTTTTCTTTCTTTCTCACAAGACCGCCGATAGTTCTTATGTTTGCGCTAGAAAGAGCGTTCATGGTCCTCACACCAAGATTTAGAGTTTCTATCCTTGTCTTTAGAAACTCTTGATCAAGTTTTTTCAAACCAGAATCATCTTCCTTATCTAAGTTTTCTGATTCAGAGAAATTGCTTTCTTCCAATTCTTTCTCTTCAAAACCTGTAATGGCTTTTAACTGACTTATCATTATGTTTATAGAATCGGTCAAAGCTTCTTTTGGAGATATACTACCATCTGTCTCTATAAGTATCCTTAATCTGTTGAAATCAGTCCTGTCACCAACACGCATATTTTCTACTTCATAACTAACTCTTCTTATTGGTGTAAAATTTGCATCGAGTACTATTGTGCCGATATCTACCTTGTCTTTACCAACCATTTCTTTGCTTATAAAACCAAGGCCTTTTTCTACAACCATTTCAATATCGAGTTCAGAACTTTTGTCTGTGAGAGTCGCGATCACCAAATCAGGGTTCATTATTTCCACCTGACTTGGAGCATCAATATCTTTCCCTGTAACAGTCATTGCTCCTTTAACTTTCAAATTCATAATCTGGGGCTCATCAGTCAACATTTTTATTCTCAAACGTTTTATGTTGATCATTATAGATACAACATCTTCTGAAACTCCATCTATTGTGGAAAATTCGTGCTTTATTCCTTTTATTTTAATGGAAGTCACAGCGCAGCCAGGCAAAGAAGAAAGTATTATTCTTCTCAAACTATTGCCTATAGTATACCCATATCCCGGATAAAAACCATCTATTTCATAAATTCCTTTATTTTCTTCTTCTAAAATAATTCTGGGTTTTGAAGGCAAAACTATATTTTTTTCAAAATTTCCAGTTGTCATATTTTATTTAAAATTCTAATAAAAAGTTTAATAAATTTATCTTTGATAATATTCAATAACTTGACCCAAATCGAAAAGAAATTCGCCTTGATCTGAAAAAGAACCATTCTTTACGGTCAACTCTTTCTTTTTTGGATCCCAAGATAACCAGTTTGGCAAAGATGATTCGCTCATTCTTTTTTCTAAGTCTATAAATAATTTGCTGTTTTTGCTACCTTCTCTTACTGAAATGATATCGCCCTCTTTGACACTATAAGAAGGA
>CAZRMR010000002.1:33493-40777 GCA_964601245.1 uncultured Candidatus Saccharibacteria bacterium | reverse complement strand
TTCTAACTGTTCCAACAAATTTGAAACTGGTGAACCTTTTTTATTTTTTAAGGCCAATTTTACATATTTTGAAAACTGTTTTTCGCTGACACAATAGAACATTCTGGCTTTTTGTTTTTCGTTTAACTGCATACCAAAATCTGTTTTTGGTTTTGAAAATTTAGACCCACCCTTTCTCTCTTCTCTCAATGAATATTTTTGACTCTGTGTTTTTTCAAACACCGGAGCTTTCAATCTTCTTGCAATTTTGTATTTTGGACCTATTTTCATGATACTAAAATTATGTAATTTTATGAAATGCTAAATAAAATTATTAAACTCTACGCGGTTTCTTAGGTTTTGGGCCGTTGTGAGGAACCGGTGTCTCATCTTTTATCGAACTTATAATTATACCTTTTGATATAAAACCTCTTATGCCAGACTCTCTACCAGAACCAACTCCTTTAACAACAACTGATATTTCTTTCATTCCTAAAGCTTGAGCTTTGAGTCCAAGAGTCTCTCCGACTTTAGCTGCGGCAAAAGGAGTGCCTTTCTTAGCTCCTTTAAAACCCAAAGCACCACTAGAAGAATAACCCAAAACATTGCCTTTTTTGTCTGTCAAAGTGAGCATGGTGTTATTATAAGTCGATCTGACATAAAGTATTCCAGATTCAACTCTTCTTTTTGCAGAAACTTGGGGGGAAGCGATTTTTGCCCCCTCTTCATTTCCCTCTGTATCTGTTTTTACGATTCTCTTCTTACCCATAATAACTTGTCTTCTAATTTATAAATTATTTTTAAATATTATTTCTTCTCAATCGCTCTTCTTCCTGTACCCATTGTCTTTCTTACATTTCCTCTTCTTGTTCTGGAATTGGTCTTTGTCCTTTGACCCCTTGTAGGCAAAACTCTCAAGTGTCTGATACCTCTATAGCATTTTATATCTTTGAGTCTTTTTATATTTGAAGAAACTTCTCTCTTTAGATCACCTTCTATTTTCATTGCCTCAACAATCTTTCTTATTTTATTTTCATCTGACTCCGAAAGATCTTTTGCTTTTGCACCCCAATCAATCCCTGCTTGATCCAATATTTTTTGGGCTGTAGATCTACCAATACCAAAAAGAGTGGTTAAGCCTATTTCTAATCTTTTTGTCTCTGGTATTGTAATTCCTAATATTCTCATATGTTTATTTTTATTGAAATTATTGAACTATCCTTGTCTTTGTTTATGCTTTGGATTGTTTTTGCAAACAACAAACAAAACCCCCTCTCGGCGGACTAGTTGACATTTTGGGCACATCTTTTTAACTGAAGCTTTTACTTTCATTTTTTAAAAAATTAAAAACCTTAATTTTCAATATTTAAAGATTTTCTACCGTCAACTCGACGGACTATTCTGCCCTTACCTCCGTAAGGATCTATGAGAACATCCACCAAATCACCGATTATAACCTTTATTCTGTTCAATCTCATTTTACCTGAAAGATAAGCGATTATCTCTTTTTCCTGATCTTCAAATTTAACACGAAAAAGAGCGTTCGGAAGGGCTTCCGTCACAATTCCAACCTTGGTTTCCTGCCTTTCTTTATCTATCATTTAAAATAAAACAACAATGAAAAAGGTTAGCATATAATGGCTATATATGTCAACTGTCATCAGTCTTGTCCAGATTTAGATATTAAAACCTTTATTTTTGAAGGATTTTGAGGGAAAGAGGTTTTCCAAGTAGGTCTTATGGAAGCAACAACACTATCAATGCCCGAGAATCCTTTTATTATCTGGTCTACGTCTTTTCTTGAGACTCCAAGAAGTTTTTCAGCCAATAATTCTTGATCTATTTTTGCGAACAAAACTATCTTTCCTTCGATCTCTAAATCAATAGGATCTCCTATCGATGATTTATCTATTTTATTTTTTATTGAAATTAGAGAAAAATCTCCTGCATATGATTCTAAATCTTTCCAATCATTATCTGTAGATAAATATTCTTTTTTTATTAATTCAGATAATTTTTCAGAATCAAAAACCAAAGCATAAGCTGTCACTTCCTTGCCCAAAATGACTGATGATGATTCTTCTTTTTGAGGTAGATCATTTGATTCAAAAACTATTCCGTTATTTAGAAGAGTAAGACCTTCAGGCACTTTAGAAGACAGCTCTTTCTTTAAATCTTCTTCTATCTCTGATTGAATGGCTGAGAGATTTTTGATTTTTTCATTTTCTGAAATCGTTTTCATTTTACCAACAAAACCACCACTCATATCAGTACTCGATTTTGCATAAAAGTTTTTGTATCTTTCTGAGTCATTTTTAAAACCTGGGATAGTAAAATCTGTCTTGCCTATATTAAATTTATCTCCCGGTTCATCCGCAAAGACTTCAACCTCAATACTGCCTGGAGTTTCTATACCATTATTTATAGTTTTGCCCGGTACGACAATAGATTCAGGTATTCTATATATAAGACCTTCTGGTGTCTCAAATCTTGTTCTTGTTATAAGTCTTTGTGGTTCAGAAGAAAAATTGTTGTAAACTACTATCTTTCCTTTTGCTTTGTTTTCTACCAACTCTTCTCCTGTGGCGACGACAGAAACGGTTTTGGTTTTGGATAATTTTATAACTTCGTAACTAACAGATCCTTCTTCTTTTTCAGGCTTAGCCAAAAAAGATAAAGATAGATCTAATTGCTTACTTTTTGGTGTTATCTTTATTGTGGCTGAAGCGAAGATTGTCATCATAAAAAAGACGAAAGCTACTACTACCAAAAATGATATTCCTCCAAAAATAATTTTATTTCTATTTGATTTTTTGGTGTTATCTGATTGTCCAGCTTTTGGATAGTAATATTCGTAGGCGCTTTTATTTTTTTGACTTTTTATATCAAAAGCAGGAGAAATATCTTGCTTGAGTATAAAAGGGCTATTTACCGTAGGTTTATTAACTTGTTTTTCTTGTAAAATTTCTTGATCGAAATCTTCTACTTTTTTCTTTATTGAAATATTGTTTACAGATTTTCTCCTACCGCTCATAGGAATAGGAATATCTCTTATACTTCTCCTTTCGGGTGGAGTAACATCGCTAAATGGTATTCTTGGCATAAATCATATTATAAACTCTTTTTTTGCCCTTTGTGCAATAAAATTGTGGAAAAAACAAAAACTAAAAATAATTTTCTGAGGCCTGCCTTGCAAGAAAATTATTTTGAGTTTTTTTCAAGAAATCAAGATTGCTTTTATGCGACGAACTCCAGCTGAAACAGCTTCTTCTTTAATTATTCTAAATTTACCTAAATCGCCAGTATTTTCGGCATGAGGACCTCCACAGAATTCTTTAGACCAAGCAGATTCCAAATCATTGCCTACAAAATAAATACTGACTTCATCGCCATATTTTTCACCAAAAGTATGAACGGCACCTGTCTTTTCGGCTTCTTCCCTACTCATTATAACTTTTTGCATTGGCAATTTTTCAGAAATTTTTTGATTGACTAGATCCTCAACTTTTTGTTTTTCTTCATCTGTCATCTTTCTGTCAAAAGTAAAATCAAAACGAAGTCTTTCAGAAGTGATATTGCTTCCTTTTTGCATTATAGACTGACCTAATACAATTTCGAGAGCTTGACGAAGTAAATGAGTGGCAGTATGAAGTTTTTTGGTTTCTTCTCCCGCATCAGAAAGTCCACCCTTAAACATCCCCGCACCTGAAGTGCGCGAAAGTTCTTGATGTTTTTTTAATTCTTCATTAAATTTAATTTCGTCTATTTCAATATTTTTTTCTTTTGCTAATTCCTTGGTTAATTCAAGTGGAAAACCGTAAGAAGTGAAAAGAGTAAACGGATCTACTCCTCTTTCAAATTCTTTCAAGCCGTTTTCTAAAGTTTTTTCAAATTTTTGTTCTTCTTGCTCAAGGTTGGAAAAAACGAAATCTTTATTTTTGGAAAGTTCAGGATAAATCTCTCCATAAATATCCAAAACGACTTTTGCTACTTCTTTGGTGAAAAATTTTAAGCCAATTTGTTTTCCATATCTCACAGCACGACGAATAAGACGTCGTAAAACATAACCTTGACCAGTATTTCCCGGAGTGATCCCCTTTTCGTCCCCAAGAATAAAAACCGAAGCTTTCAAATGGTCGGCAATTATACGCATAGCTTTTTTAGTTTCTAGACTTTCTTCATATTTTTTACCAGAGAGATTTTCTATTTTTTCTATGATAGGCCAAAATAATTCAGTTTTATAGTTGTCATCTAAACCATTTACTACAGCTGTTACCCTCTCAAGCCCCATACCAGTATCAACATTTTTCTGAGCAAGTGGTTCAAATGTGCTATCAGTTTTCTTATTGTATTGCATAAAAACATCGTTCCAGATTTCTAACCACAAATCATTGTCATCATTAAAACTTTCGGGAACTTTATCTTTATCACCTACCCAATAAAACATTTCTGTATCTGGCCCACATGGACCGGTTTCCCCAGCGGGACCCCACCAATTATTTTTCTTTGGAAGTTTAGCTATTCTTTTTTCTGAAATTCCCAAATTTTTCCATATTTCAAAAGCCTCATTATCAAAAGATGCGTCATTATCCCCTTCAAAAACAGAAACAGCAATTCTGTTTTTATCCAATCCCAACCATTCTGGAGAAGTTAAAAATTCATAACTCCATTCAATTGCCTCTTTTTTAAAATATTCACCCAAAGACCAATTTCCAAGCATTTCAAAAAAAGTATGATGGGAATAATCTCCAACCTCATCTATATCACCCGTTCTCACACATTTTTGAACATTAACAAGTCTATTACCAGAAGGATGTTTTTCACCAAGTAAATAAGGAACAAGAGGATGCATCCCCGCAGTTGTAAAAAGAACTGAAGGATCGTTTTCGGGTATTAAGGAAGCGCTCGGAATCACTTTATGCCCCTTACTCTCAAAAAACTCCAAATATTTTTGTCTAATTTCTCCAGAGGTCATACTGATTATATTACGACAAAGTTGATATAAAGTAAAAACTTCAACAAATAGAGCGAAAGAAATCTATATTTTTCAAAATTAACGATTGGACCCAATTTTTTCCCAGAGTCTTTCTAGTTCTTTTATATTATTCTCTATCTTTTTCAAACCTAGTTCAAAAAACTTCTTGTTTGGATTTATGCCAATTTTTTTGAAAATATTTTCTGGACTATCTGATCCTCCAGCGGAAAGAAATTCAATAACATCTTTTATTTTAGAATTGTCTTTTTTGTAATTTTCATAAAGAGCGTCTGAAACAAGTTGGCCAAAAGCGTAAGAATATACATAAAAGAAATTTCTGATATGAGACCAGTTGACGAAAAAGTATCCATCTTCTTCATTCAGATTAAAGTCCGGACCTAAATAAGATTGCATGTGTTTGTTCATAAGTTCCGCTATTCTCTCCTTAGGCAAAAAACCTTCTTTTCTTATGGTTAAATGCAATTCATTTTCAAAATTGAAACAAGCGATCTGTCTAAAAATGGTAGATATGTCATCGTTTATTTTGTCGTGTAAGAGAATCATTTTTTCTTTTTCGCTCAAATCATTTATAGCTTCTTCAAAAACCAAATTCTCAAAAAAAGTGCTGGCGACTTCTGCTGTAGCGATTGTATAATCCTCGTATATAGGTCTTTGCTTTTTTGAATATTTACTGTGAATAGCATGCCCCATTTCATGAGCAAGAGTGGTAAGTGAACGAAAATCATCGACATGATTTAGAAGTACAAAAGTCGGAAGACTTGAGCTCGATGAACAAAATGCTCCACCCGATTTACCTTTTTGAGGATAAACATCTACTTGCCCATTTTCAAACATTTCTATAACATAATCTCCGAACTCTCTTGAAGCTCTACTGAAAGCGTTGAGAGTTTTATTTATTGCGTCATCTAATTTTATTTGAGCAGAAATTTTTCCAATCTTGGCTCCCCTATCGGCATAATTCAAAAAATTTTCTCCGAGCATTTCTTTCTTGATTTTGTAAAATTTATGAGCAATATGAAAATTTTTGGTAACAGCTTCTACGAGATCTTTGATAGTCTTTGGTTCATTTTCATAACTTTTGACGGTAGCCTCAAAAGGAGTTTTGAAACCTCTAAGCTCATCATTTATTTTTTTGTCGACTACAATTGCATTTATTTCACTTTCGGCAAAATCAGATATGTTTTTAAGTGACTTCATCAATTCATTGTGTAGACTTCTTCTTTTTGTGGTAGGAAGTGTCGGTATAAGAGCGCTTGCTTCTGAAATAGGTATTTCTTTACCATCAAAAATTATTGTCTGTTTATTCAAAAGCCTACTAAAACCAGAGACCCACATTCCTCTTGAAGGCAGACTTTTTAGATTCATTATTTTTTCTTCGGGCAAAGTTAGATTGTGTTTAGCATTTTCAAAAAGTTTTGTTAGAAAATATTTAAAAGGAAATAAATCTTTACTTTTTAAAAATTTTTCTTGGATATTTTTTGGTACTCCAGATATTTCAAGCATAAAAAATTCAAGCTCATTTGAGAGTTTGGCAAAAAAATCTGAAAGTCTTACAATCTCTGACACAGCCTCATTATCCTGTGAGTTTAAACTTTTTCTATATGAGTAATAAAAAATAGGTCGTTCGCCAGAAGGATTTGTGGAAAGTTTTTCATACTCCTCTATTGCCTTTTTTAAAGCTTTTGGATTTTTGAGATGTTTTTTGTCTTTCGTGTATTTTTTGGCAAAATCCAAATATTCTTTCTTAATCGTCTTTAAATCTTTCTCTATTTGCTTCTTGTAATCGCCTTTATAAATTTGGGTCAGATCCCACTTTGTTTTGTATTTTTTCATTCCACTATCCTACCCCAATTTCACAAATCTTTCAAAATGACGAAGTCGGATTTTAGGTTTAATTTAACTTTTTTATAATTATTTAGTAGATTATTAATAGGAGGCTCTTATGATAGACCCCAGATCGCTAGCAAAAGGTATTGTGATTCTGTTGAGTATAGTGTTTTTGGCCATTTTTCTTTCTGAAGTATTGCCCCCACGGGTCATAAATTATCTTCACAAAACAAGGATTACACAAGAGAAAACTGAAAAACTCAGAGAACTAGAAAAAATTCGTGCCTTGGGTGGTAAGATCGAGTATATAAAAGATTCTCGAACCGGATTCTGTTATGCATATTTGTGGCAAAGTGGCCCCGCTCTTAGCAATGTTGAATGTACTAAAGAGGTTGAAGCCCTCATCAGATAAGAGCGCTATTGAACTAAAGGTATGCATTTTTAACCCGCACTGCGTAAGCGCAATGCGGGTTTTCACTTTT
>CAZRMR010000002.1:21724-33483 GCA_964601245.1 uncultured Candidatus Saccharibacteria bacterium | reverse complement strand
GTCGGCCATTTCGAGGAATTTTTCGAGTTCGAGCTTTCAAAATTTGAAAATCTTTTTTGAGTATATCTAAAGTATGAGAATTGTAGACAGCGACGGCCGGATGATAGAGAGGAACAATTTTTATTTCGTGATCTTTCCATCCCCACTTCGCCAAAGCATCACTATGCACAGTAAAAGTTTTGCCATGCATCTGGCTTATTGGTAAAAGTTCTGACTCTAAATCAAATTTTCTCATAATATAGCCCATCGCATATCTGCCCAAAGTTGCAATAATCTTTGGCTTAATGATTTCAATCTGCCTATCTAAAAAGGGGCCATAAATTTCAATTTCTTCTGGAAGTGGATCTCTGTTTTTTGGAGGCCTATCTTTGACAATATTTGTAATATAAACATCTTCCCTTTTTATTTCTACGCTCTCCAAAAGTTCATTTAAAATATCCCCCGCTCTACCACAAAAAGGTCTGCCAGTTTTTGCTTCGTTTCTCCCCGGCGCCTCACCTATAAACATTATTTCTGCAAAATGACTACCATCACCTATAACAGGTAAATTTTTATTTTCAATTCTAAATTCATAAAGTGGCGATTTCTTTAATGCCACCACCTCATCCCTTATTTTTCGCATCAATTCTTTTTTTTCTTCTTTATTTTGTGGCATTGTTTACTGAGTTTATATATGAACAATATTCGCAATTTGGAGAAGATTT
The DNA here is from genome assembly GCA_964601245.1 of uncultured Candidatus Saccharibacteria bacterium. Lineage (GTDB taxonomy): Bacteria > Patescibacteriota > Minisyncoccia > Phycocordibacterales > WO2-35-19 > CAZRMR01. The sequence continues at coordinate 32,779 of CAZRMR010000002.1, read as the reverse complement.
TGGAATTTCATCTAAATCTAAAAGTTTTTTCATATCCATTAGAGTTTTTTCTATCCAATCATCTTTACCTTTGTAAGGGATAAGTTTGACATCGAATTCCAATTTTCCATCAAAAGCTTCCCTGTCACGCTTACCATTGCAATATACAAAATAACCGGTATCGGAAACAGGAAAACCATTTTGTCGTAGGAGCCACTGATAAACTTCCATCTGTCTTTTATAACCATCTTGCCATTCAGCGTCGAGTGTCACTTCTTCAGTTTTGCTTGTAGCTTTGTAATCAACAACAATGAGTTTGTCTTTTTCTTCTCCGCTCACCCATTGCCAAACATCATCTACTCCGCCAAAAACAACAAAATTGGTCGGCTCATGAAAAAATTCAACACCTTTAAATGTGTCCCGCCAAGTATCCATCATTTTATGATCGAAAGGGATTGCGTCTAACTCGTATGAATCCATAAGAGGATGTGAGGTTTTCTGTTTTCGATGAATATCAAATTCTTTTTTGAGAAGAGTATCTACGGCGCTATTTAAATTGAAAGGAAAACCTTGTGGTCTTGAAACACCGAGTCTCCTATCCAAATAAAAGCATCTTGGACACTCTAAAAACAAATCAATTTTACTTCGACTTATTCTAAAAGCCTCTTTTGATTTTGGATCATAAAGTTTTTTTCTATAAAATGTCATATCTACATATTAACGTTAAACGAGCAAAGCTTGCAACTCTGATAATTTTAGAAATGCTTGGTTTTGTTTTTGTAACTATTATCTTCATAATCTGTTATACTCCACTAGTGGACAAAAAATTTATCATGAAATTGAATTCTAAAATAACAGCTGATTTTGTATTTACAATACATTTAATTCTTGTATGTATTGTTGCTTTGGGATGGTTAATACCCGGATTTTTCTATGTCCACATAACACTTCTTCTGGCAACTTTTCTTTCAGAAATATTTTTAGGATACTGCCCACTTACTACCTTGGAATTTGGTATTCGTAAAAAACTTGATCCATCGCTTTTGTTTGATAAATCTTGCATAATTCATTATCTTCGTAAATGGAGGGGTTTAGAACCAAGAGTAAGCACAACAAAAAATATATCTTTCTTAAAAAGAAATAGTTCTCTTTTTATCCTATTTATGCTTGGTATTTTAGTTTTCTCTCTAAATCTTTTTATCAGAATTAATCAAATTTTATAAAGTCAAAATTTTTATTTTTGAATCAAATCAATTTCTTCGAGCATTTTTTGTATTTTTTCTTCAGATAGACCAGCCTGACGAACAATATCTAAATTTTCTTTTGCTTGTTTACAAAGAACAATACCTGATTCCATAAGATTTTTTTCATCATGTGGAGTGATCGACTCTAGACAAGTGATAGGGTGAAGACCTGCTTCTTCGATCAGTTCTTGCAAATTGCCTTCGTGCGGATAGTTCCAACCAACCAATTTCATATTTTTACATTTTGCATATCGAATAGCTGATTCAGAAAATTTAGTATTTGTAATAAGCCAACCTTCATCCATTTTTCTTCTTGCACCAAAAACTTCAAACTCTTTATTTTTCAAATCATCCCATCTTGAATTTATATACAAAACTACTTTTAGATCCGATTTGATACCCAATTCATTGTGAAATTTGGCTTCCACAAAAATGAGCTTTTCTTTATTCCAAGCTGTTATGTCTATTTCGTGATCAGCGCATTCTCCTTTTGCGACAAATTCGGTTGTTGTTTCAAAACCTTTTGTTCTAAAAATTTCAGCAATAAAATGTTCAAAGGGGAAACCAGTCGGTCCCAAATCAATTATTGCTTTGCGGAGAGAATAACGAATAGCGGCCGGTTTTTCTTCCTGTTTTAGAAGTTCGAAAGCGTGGTTATAGATATCTTTGGTTTTTGCGCCTTCTTTCAATTCACTTTCAATTTGAGAGACTATTTTTTCTATGGTTTCTTTCTTGGCCTTTGATCTAGAGAGAGAATCTCTCAATTTTTGAGAATCAAACTCTTCTCGTTCTCCAGTAGCTTTTATTATAAATGGTGACATAAGACAATTATATACGATACTAAAATTATGTGAAAGCAAAAAAAATTAAGAAATTATTCCTCCACCGAGACAAATTTCACCCAAATATAAGACCAGAGACTGCCCAGATGAGACGCCCGTTTGAGGTTCATCAAAGACCACTTTGGCTTCATTTTTATTTATCTCTATTTTGCATTTTATTTTTTCTTGGCGGTATCTGATCCGACAGAGAAGGTTTGATCCGCTTTTTATTTCATTAATCAGATTTAAATTTTTGATATTTACTGAGCCAGAAAGAAAATTGCTAAATGAAAAGTCTGGCCTAGCGTTAGCGAGGAGATCCGAGGACTTTTTCAGGAGCAATTTTTTTCTGGCGATAATATTTGGAGCAACTGTAATAGTATTTTTTTCTACATCTTTGGAAACAACAAAAAGAGGTTCACTTTGGCTATTTTTGTTATCAACTCTAAATCCATGTCTCTCACCTATCGTATAAAGCAGAGCACCCTCATGTTCACCTATTTTTTTTCCTTTTTCATCTAAAACATCTCCTTTTTGAGCTCCAACATATTCTTTTAAAAATTCTTTCATCTCAACCTTCCCCAAAAAACAAATTCCCTGACTATCTTTGCGAACCGCTTGGGGCAAACCAAATTTTTTAGCCAAATTTCTCACTTCTGATTTTTGTAAATGACCAATTGGAAAAATAATATGCTTCAAATGATCTTGAGTAAGGGTCCAAAGAAAATATGATTGATCTTTATTTTTATCTTTTCCCTCTCTTAATACATAATACTCACCCCTTAATACATTTTGAGCATAATGTCCAGTAGCGACAAAGTGAGCTCCATTATCTAAAGCAAATTTTAAAAAATGACCAAACTTTATTTCTTTGTTGCACATCACATCTGGATTTGGGGTTCTACCTTTTTTGTATTCATCTATCATATAATCAACGACTTTTTTATATTCTTTTTCAAGATCAAGAGTTATAAAAGGAATATTCAAAACAACCGCAGCTCTCATCGCGCTTCGTCTATCTTCTTTCCAACCGCAAGAGTAGCCCTCGGGTATCCAAGCTTTTATAAAAACACCCGTTACATCAAAACCTTGTTTTTTAAGCAAAGCAGCCGAGACAGCGCTATCGACACCCCCTGAAAGTCCGACAAAAACACGAGATAAGGGCTCTGTATTATGTATTATGGATTGACTTTTCATATATTTATATGTTATTATAAAAAAAAGAAGTTCGCAAGAAGAAAGGAGAATGGAAACAGCCATGAAATTCAGTGTAGATTTAAACAGCGGTGGATTGTACGCCTTCAATGCAATGGTTGACTTTATCAGGTCAATGATATACTTTTCCACTTGCGCCTAATTCAAATACAATTCCCTATTTCTCTTATGACCTTCAAAATCTTTGGCATAGTAGATATTGCCATTTTTATCTGAAAGAAAATACATATAACTGTTGGAAGTTGGAGCTATTGCTGCCCGAAGCGAATCGACTCCCGGATTATTTATTGCAGTTGGAGGCAAACCTTTGTTGACATATGTATTATAAGGATGATCTTCAGACAAATCATCTTTCGTCAGAGTATAAGAATTTTTACCATTGTAATATTTAAATGGCGCATCAACTTGAAGAGGCATACCAAGTCTCACCCTCCTCCACAAAATATCAGCAATCATTCTTTTAGAATCAAGAGTATTACCCTCCCCCTCCAAGAGAGAAGCCATAATAACTATATCGTTTATAGTTCTACCAGATTTTACCAAATCTTCTTCGTATTCTTTTATTTGTCTCGCAAAATTTTCTCTCATCATCAAGATGACATCACTTGATTTAGTGTTTGGCATAAAAAAGTATGTATCAGGAAAAAGATAGCCTTCGTATTTATTCTTATCAACTTCGCTCAAAAAATCAGAAGAAGAAAAAGCCGGAAGTTCTTTTTCGAGAAGAGAAGCAATTTCATAAGAAGAAGTGCCCTCAAAAATAGTAATCCTTATCGGAATAAGCCCAAATTCTCCACCCCTCAAAACTTTTGCCACTTTCCAGACCCCAACAGGTTCCGGAAAATAATAATCTCCGGCCGTAACATTTCTTTCTCCACCAAACATAATAATAAAAAATTTTAACCAAAAATCTGAACGAACAATAGATTTTTCTTTAAAAGAATCTGCAATCTCCGAAAGATGAGCACCTCTTTCAACAGTAATCAATGCATTATCTGGAAAATTGCTCGGCGCCCTCCAAAAAAACACATTCATAAACAAAACAAAAAAAAGAATCAGGATAGAAAGAACAGCAACTTTGTTGAAATGATCGTCTACAAACATCACGAGCTTGGTCAAACGATCTCTCCAAACAATTAATCTTACTTTTCTTGGTTCCCTTTCAAAAAAAGAAATTATTTTGTTTTTTAAAATATTAAAAAAATTCATAAGAAAAATTAGATAGGCAGATTTGAAGGAGGTTCCGATTTTCTGGAAGGAATCCTGCCAAGATTTGGAGTACCCGCGACCGAACCTGGAAAATGATAAATTGTGGCAAGTTCTTCTGTATTTAAAACAAAAGGTTTTGACTGTTTCTCGTAAGAATAAAAGAAAGTTCTCATCTTATATTCATAAAGGCCTCTTTTTTTCCTCCATTCTTTACCTTTACCAAAAATGTCTTGCCAAGGATAAGGAGCATAGCCAGCAAGCCAACCCTTAGGAGCAAAACCGTTTAAATCGGGAGAACTGTATTGCCTAAATCCGCCTATGAGACCTCCTAAATTTGAGAGACTAAAAATATTTTTAGGTGCGCAATATATGGTCCTTATTCCTACATCAAAAGGGAGCTTTGAAATACTCCTTTCAAGAGCGGCTATTTTTTCGGCTTCTCCTTTTGTTGGTATTCTCGGAAAACCACCTTCCTTATTTGTCTTTAATTTTTCTATAATTTTATCTTTTTCTTTTTTAGCTTCTTCTTTCCAAGCGTCAATTGTTTCAGACCATGCAAATTTTTCCCATCTTTCAGACCAAGTCAGTTTCTTTTTTTGTTCTTTTTTGTGAGCTCTTATTATTATCTGAACCCAAACCATATGACCTTCAGTAAGAGAACCCAAATATTCTATGAGAGGAGTCATCGGATCAATTTTAAATTCTTCTTCAAGATCTTTGTCTAAACCATAATCTACATAAGTTTTTATCGGATACGGATCTGGTTCTGTTAGTTTCCATTCACAAATCCATAAATCATTTACATCTTTTTTGTAATCAAAAGAAAGAGTGTAATCTTTGGCGTCGTATATTTCTACTCCCGGGTATTGAGAGTATATCTGGTTTTCTATAGAGTTCTTATAAGCTTTCCATGTCCATATAAAGAACTTGACATCCCCACCTATGGAAACAATCTCCAAAGAAAACCAAGGGCGAGTTTTACCCTCCCAATATCTGTTTACCCAAGTCGCTTCGTTTAGAGTATTATAAAAAACATTCAAAACAGTCTCCATAGCCAAGGGTGACTTATTCACTTCTTTTGGCAACTTTATTTCTATCAGAGCTTTTTCTTGTTTGCTCCAAAAAAGTTCCCTTCTGTAATACAGCCAAGCTTTAAAAAGAAGAAAGCCGAAAAGCACGGGAAGCCAAAGCGGGGCCCACCAATACAAATATTTTAAAGCTGTCAAAAGATAGACAAAATTTTCGTCAAAAAACTCAGACATAACATAATTTTATCATCTACCAAATAAAAAGAAAATCCGCCCTGTTATATTCGAGCGGATTTTCTTTTTAAAATTAAGCTATTGTGTATTTGCCTTGTTTGTCTTTTTTGAAAAACTTAGGGTTTTGGAGATTTACCATTACAGTATTTGTCTTTACATATCTTTCTTTCAAGACTTTTTCCAAAATATCCTCCTTTGACAAAGGACCGTATTTTTTTAGAATTTCTTTTATAACATCTCTCACTACTCCAGTCGAATAACCCCATTCTTTAAGAGCATAAAGACCTCTCCCAACAAGTACAAATCTTGGATCTTTTATAAGTTCGTTGTGAGTTGTAGCTACATGAGCTTTTTTATTGAAAACTTCACCAATAAGTTTGGCCACTTCCCTGAAATGAATAGGAGAACCGTGTTTTCTTAAAATAAGATAAGCATAATCTCTAACCCCTTTTGTCTTTATATTTGAAGATCTGCTTTTACCCCATTCTCCGAGAGGATTTTTGGAAATATTTTTTGAAATAGAAAGCCATCTGGTTATGATTTCATCATTTTTGTATTCATCAGAAACATCTTTGAGGTGATCGAGAAAAGAAGAAATGATTTCTGATTCTGGTACAATCTCATCATCACCCAATTTTTCATAAAGTTTTTGAAGTGCGTCATGTATTTTTTCAGACAAAGTCGGATCAATATGCCACCTGTGCTTAAAATCAATATCCTCTTTTATTTTATTGAAATCATCACCGACAACCAACAAAAAATGGATATTTTTTTGAGTAATAATGTCTTTACCTAAATTATTCAAAAGATCTTCTTCAGATATTATGCCTCCCATCTTTTTTATAGTTTCTTTAAGTTCATTGAAAACTTCTCTTTCTTTTTCGTATAGATCTGATTTTCTTATGTGATTTATAGCATAATTTTCTATCTGTCTTACTCTTTCTCTCGTAATACCATATTTCTTGCCTATAGCATCAAGAGTCATTTCATCCCCATTTTGATTCAAACCAAATCTGCCAATTATCACGTCTTGAGCTCTTGCTGGCAATGAACCAAGCAATTTCTTCACAACTTGTTTTGGATTGAAAGAAAGAGAGAATGTCTTATTTTTCACTAATTCTTTTTTCATAAAATTACTAATTATATAAATTATATAAGTAAGATTTTTAATATTATAACAGAACTAACACTATTCACGATATCATAATACCAAATAATGTCAAATAAGTATGCAACTTATTATGATTTTATTCAATCACAAAACTTAATATTTTGTCTTGCACAAAAATAGTTTTTTTTACTTTAGATTGTCCAAGCCATTTTTGAACTTCTGGCATTGCAAGAGCTTTTTCTTCGGCCTCTTTTTGAGAAATACCAGTTTCTGCTTCAAATTGAGCCCTGACTTTGCCGTTTATCTGAACAACGATCATGGTCTTTTCTTCCTTAATTTTAGACTCATCATATTTTGGCCACTCGTGTAGATGAATAGATTCCTTGTGTCCAAAGTGAGACCATATCTCCTCAGTCATATGTGGAGCAAAAGGAGCAAGCAATTTCAAAAATGTTTCAAAATCCTGCTTTCTAACTTGCGCCTTTTTACTTTCTAACTCATTTAGTAAAATCATCAAATTTGAAACTGCTGTGTTGAAATTGAAGTTTTCTACATCTTCTGTAACCTTTTTTATAGTTTTATGAAGCAAGTTCTCAAGTTTGAAATTTTGAAATTTTGAAAGTTGTTCAACTTGCGCCTTGTTACTTTCTACTTTCAAACTAAATCTCCACACTCTTTCCAAAAATCTTCTTTGCCCGATCATGTTATCTGTTTTCCAAGATATTTCTTGATTGAAAGGACCCATAAAAGATGTGTACAATCTAAATGTATCAGCACCCCAAATATTTATCACATCATCGGGATTGACGACATTCCCATATCTTTTACTCATTTTCTTTCCGTCTTCTGCAAGAATTAGCCCAACATTATAAAGCCTCATAAAAGGTTCTTTGTAATTTACAACTCCTAAATCAAACAAAAATTTATGCCAAAATCTTGCATATATGCCTTGTGGCATGTTCTGCTCCACCCACATAAACATCGACTGGCGACCAATATTTTTCTTTTTCCTTATCAACCAAAAATTCTGAATTTTTAGGATCAACATATCTCAAATAATACCAAGAAGAACCAGCCCATTGAGGCATTGTGTTGGTCTCCCTTTTTCCCTTTCCCCCACATTTAGGACAAGCCACATTTACCCAATCTTCTATATTAGCAAGAGGAGATTCTCCGGTGCCAGTCGGTTCATAATGCTCTACATCCGGAAGTTTGACTGGCAAATCTTTTTCTGGAACTGGTACAACACCACACTTTTCGCAATGGATCACAGGTATCGGTTCGCCCCAATATCTCTGTCTGGAAAAAACCCAGTCTCTCAACTTATATTTCACCACTTTCTTTCCAAACTTCTCTGCAATTTTTTCTCGAGCCACTTTTGAATCCATTTTTGTAAATTCATCCGAATCAATCAAAATCCCTTCTTCCAAAAAAGGACTGTAATTATTTTTAATACCACTCAAAATAATTCCCATCTCGCTATGAGTCATATCTTCTTTCTGAATTTCTTCAAAACTTCTCCATTCCAAATCGTGTATATCAGCTTCTTCTTTATTTATTTCATCTCTTTCTTCGTCAACAAGTTCAAAAAGTAAATTTCTGGTATGAGCAATTCTGTTCACATCTTTGTGAGCTGCAAAAAATTCAGATTGAGCAGAACCAAGATTTTTTACAAACTTTATATTCTTATAACCAGTTTCTTCTTTTATTTCTCTTTCTGATGCTTCTATCGCACTTTCACCATCTTCAATACCACCCATCACAAAAGTGACCCAGGGGTGCTTCTTCCACTTCAGACAAAGATACTTGTCTGTCTTAGGATTTCTAACAACCGCGATAACAGCATTCCTAAAAACAATTTCTTTTTTTTCTCTGTGAGGATTTCTTTCATCGATAAGTCTTGGAACTATCGCTTCTTTTATTGGCAAATTATATTTTTTTGCAAATTCAAAATCTCTTTCATCATGAGCAGGCACAGCCATCACCGCACCAGTACCGTAATTTACCAAAACATAATCAGCTATCCAGACAGGTATCTCTTCCCCAGTTGCTGGATTTATTGCTTTCACACCTTCTAGTTCAACACCTGTTTTCTCTTTCTTTACATCCAATCTTTCTATTTCTGTTTTATTTTTTATTTCTTTTATATAATCAGAAACTTCTTCCCAATTTTTAATCTTCAATTTTAAATTTTCAATTATTGAATTTTCTGGCGCCAACACCAAATAAGTCGCCCCAAATAAAGTATCGGCTCTTGTAGTAAAAACTTTTATTTTTTCTCGTATTTCATTGTTTTCGTTTCGTAATTCGAATTCTATTTCTGCCCCTTCACTTTTTCCTATCCAGTTTTTTTGACTTTCTTTTATGTATTCAGGCCAATCCAAAAAAGAAAGATCAGAAAGCAATCTTTCGGCATAATCAGTAATCTTCAAAACCCATTGTCTCATAGGTTTTTTTTCAACTACGGAACCACAACGTTCACAGAGTCCACCTTCAAGATCTTCATTTGCAAGACCTGTCTTGCAAGAAGGACACCAGTTTATCGGTTCAAAAGATTCGTAAGCCAAACCTTTTTCAAGAAGTTTCAAAAATATCCACTGTGTCCATCTATAATATTCTGGATCGGTAGTATTCACTTCCATTTCCCAATCATAATTAAAACCGATTTTCTCAAGTTGTTCTTTAAATTTTTTCACATTTTTATCTACAGCAATCTTGGGATGTATTTTATTTTTTATAGCAAAATTTTCAGCTGGCAATCCAAAAGCATCAAAACCCATCGGATGCAAAATATTAAAACCTTGCATCTTTTTCATTCTCGAATAAATATCGGTGGCTATATAGCCCTTTGGATGCCCAACATGGAGTCCATCACCAGAAGGATAAGGAAACATATCCAAAACATAAGATTTTTTACCTTTCAAACTTTCAGAAGTTCTGTACAGACTATTTTCTTTCCAAACTTTTTGCCATTTAGATTCAATATTTTTATGATCGTATTTTTCGTTCATAGATATAATATACAACGAAAAACAGAAAAGGGCTAAAAATCCTAAGACATATTAAATATTTTTAAATATTGACAAATATTTTATATTTGCCATAATTAAATCAGAAATCGGCTACTGCCAAAGGAGAAGAAAAATGCAAAGAAGTGTGCTTAAACCCCTACAGATCGTGATCAGTCTGTTCATCATGCTGATCATTAGTTTGGTTGGTTTTTGGGGATTCCGTGCAATGTTTTTCACATTCGTGGACAATTACCAATTTGGTTACGTTTACGATTACTGGAACGGCTCGCAATACCCTGTTAACCACAACGGTTACGTGTTCTCTCCGTTTTACTTGCGAAAAGTTCACACGATTGATCAACGGCCAATGCAGGTCTGCATCAGCACTATCCAAAGAGTGTTGAATTGCAAGTTGGTCCACTTTGACCCAATGGCAAAAGATCCAGAAACTGGTCTTTCGGGTTGGGAGCTTTTCATCAAGTGGCACGGCAGAGATGACTACGAGGGGCCCGGAACTTCAATGTACGCCCCAACAAACAATACGTTGTTTCAAGCCATTCTGACCAATTACGCCTACGACGGGACGGGGAAACCATACGCATTCCTCGTTATAGAAAAAGAGCTCAAAGGTGATACGGTGGTAGTATCACAAACAACCGGGGTATCACAACTGCCGGAGACAAAAAAGTGAATAAAATAATTGTCGTGAGTACAATCATACTCGGGGCATTTGGAAACTTCTATTTGTTTTTTGTTCATTTCACAGACCAGTATCACATCGCGATCACTAGAAATCTTTGGACCGGTGAATTGCGTTGTGATACAAAAAAGGGGTTCCATTTGACCCCTCCGTGGGTGCAGGTGACGAGGATAGATATTCGTCCAACTCGGGTTTGTATTACCTCTTCCAGTCGTGCATTTAATTGCAAACTGGTTGAGTTTGAACCCGCTGCATACCGAAAGTTTGTTGAAGTTGAAGGTTTTCGCTACTATTGGTTGGCCAACAGAATCTCCTTCAACTCTGGATACAATGAGGAATATCGGGGTATGAAAGATTTGCTACGTGGTTATGCCTTTAGCGCAAACAAATATCCATTCATTCGGTTGATTCATAACTATTCAGATCCTTAGAGTTTCTTCAAACTCGGCGGTGCGCGCAGCGCACCGCCAGTTTTTTTTTATTTTTTTTTTTTAATTAATTAT
>CAZRMR010000002.1:3634-21655 GCA_964601245.1 uncultured Candidatus Saccharibacteria bacterium | reverse complement strand
TAGGAAAAGCAAAACAAAATCAGCCAAGTGGGCAAAACCGGCAAATACACCTACTACAAAAAAATTTAAAGTGGTATTCCTATCCCCTCACTTGAGTTGGGTAAGCAACGGGATCGATGACACGAGTGAAGCATTGCTCGCCGACACCATGATTCCAATTTTCATTTTGAATAATGCTTGCTTTAGGATATTGCTCGTATTTATTTTGATACCTCAAATCTTCTTTATTAAACTCAGCACAAAGATTGAAAGTCATATTATCAACTTTTTTGTAAATATAATCATCATTAGTTTGAGGATCTTTCGGTAAAACAAAATAATATCCTTTATCTGAAATTATCTCTTCCAAACTTTCAGGCAACATTCCTTTTGTTTGCCAATAACTTACCACTTGCCACTGTATTTGCTCTAGATCTGAAACTTTTTGACTATCGTATTTGATAAGTCTCTGTGTTTTTGGAGAACCCAAAACAGAAAAGCCCCAAACAATAGAAGCCAGGATGATTACAGCTATGACGATAGGTCTTGTCTTTCTACATTTTGCAGAGACTTTGTCTTGAATATCTTGAATATAATGCATAAACACAAAACCAGCCACCAAAAATACAACCAGAGCTTTCAACAAAAAGTTTATTGTTAAATCTTGCCCATCAATGAATAAATAAATTACAGATATCAAGTCGCTTGCCAAAACAGCCCCCGCCACAAACAAAGTTAGATAAGAAAGCCATTTGCGAATTGCCAAACCTCTTTTTTCTGGTTCAGTACGATAACCTTTTTCCAAAATCCAAGAAAGCAAAATTAAAATAGGAAAAGAAATAATTAAGATAGCGACCGGCATACTTATAGAAGGATTGTAATATTGATATGCATTTGTTATTTTTGGAAATGCCGAATCGATTGTGGTAAAAAGCAAACTAACAAAAGACATCACTGTAGCATAAAGAGCGACAATCAAACCGAGATTTAAAAAGAAATCTTTAGCCGAAGTTTTCGAAGATCCTGAGCTTGTCGAAGAATAGTTTTCCATGTGATTTAGATTATTTTTAATATTCAAATTATACCACATTTGTGGTTTTCTATATTTTAAACTCTATAGCGTTACCATCTTCCCACACCACGGACACCACCACTTTTTCCTTTTTGGTACGTCTCCGATTGACCACCATTTATTACAATGACCACATCGGAAATGGGATATCTTTTCTATAGATTTGGAAAATTTTTTAGCTATTATCTTTGATTTTTTCATAGAAATTTATCCTAAATCTTAAACTCTATAACATCGCCGTCTTTGACGATGTATTCTTTACCCTCGGTGCGGAGGAGACCTTTTTCGCGAGCGGAAGCATAACTTCCTGCCTCAAGTAGTTTGTCCCAATGAATCACTTCAGCGCGTATAAATTTTGTCTCAAAATCTCCATGTATTGACCTGCCCGCCTGCGGTGCGGTAACTCCCCGGCGGATGGTCCACCCTCTCGTCTCATCTTCACCAGTAGTAAAAAATGTTTGAAATCCCAGAAGTTCATAACTTGAAATAATCAAATTACCCACCCCATCACTACCTGCCCCCAATTCTTTTCTAAAAGATTCTTTTTCTTCACCTTCAAATTCTTTCAGTTCATTTTCAATGTTGGCGTCCACTATTACATATTTAGAATTTGATTCCTCAAAAAATTTGATTAACTTTTGGAATCGCTCGTCATTTATCTCATCCAAATTTTTACCTCCTGCTTTTTTGTTGAGTACATAAAGAATCGGCTTGCTTGTCAGAAGCTGGGTGTTAATGACAAATGGTTTTTCTTTTTCATCCAATTCTTCAAATACTGTAATAGCCATCTTTTCATTTTCTAATGCTTTCAAAACTTTTTGCAGTCCGCTTGCTTCAAGTGCCGCATTTTTGTCACCACGCTTCAAATCTTTCTCCAAACCGCCAAGTCTTTTAGAAACTGTCTCCAAATCTTTCAAAATCAATTCCAAGTTTATAATTTGAATATCACGCAGAGGATCAATTTCTCCTTCAACATGCAAAACGTTTTGATCATCAAAGATTCTCACCACTTGTGCTATTGCATCGCACTCCCTTACATTTTGCAAAAATGCATTTCCTTTACCCTCGCCTTTTGAGGCACCTTTTACAAGTCCTGCGATATCCACAAACTCAATCACGGCTGGTATTTTTTTCTTTGATTTTGAAAATTCATTAAGTTTTTCCAACCGCTCATCAGGCACGGCAATAATGCCAACACTTGGGTCAATAGTGCAAAAAGGATAATTTTCAGCCGGCACACTTTTTTTAGTAAGTGCGTTAAAAAGTGTGGACTTCCCCACATTCGGCAACCCTACGATTCCAACTGAAATATTCATACCACCAGTTTAATTAAAATTGGGTAAAAAATAAAGCCGTCACAATTGAACGTGACGGCACATAACAAGAAACAAGCACCTACTTTTTTCTCAAGTTAGTGTAGAGGTTTTTCCACCAACTCGACGGGTCTTCTTCATAAAGAGTCTTGCCGAGAATCTTAGCAGATTCTGTCTTTACATAATCGAGATAGGCATATCTCCGCTTAGTTCGTTTACCACCAAGCCACTTGGCCGCCTCTTTGTTTCCTTGCCACTCATATTCTCGCAGAAGCAGGACTTGGTCTAAAACATCAGCGTCCTTGGCGACGATGGACTCTCGACTTTTCCGTTCCATATATTCATTGCCAATCTCCAAAAAGTCACCGAATGGCAAAGAACCGAGTTGTTCAGCGTTGATCTGATCTTCTGCCTCTGTGACATAACGCCTATGCACCCAGTTGTGATCGTTCGTCCGCGCTTCACCCATGTCGTGCAGAAGACACATCATAACTACTTTGAGCGGATCAACACCTTCCATTTTGGCTAGAATATAACCGATGACTACCACCCTGAATGAGTGAGTCGAGATGTTATCGGACATATCATCCGTCAAAAGAAGTTGACGGTGCATACGACTTATTTTCCTCATAGTGCCAACTTCAAAAAGAAATTGGGCTATCTTTTGAAGCTCTTCGTTATTCATGCCCATAAAGACCTCACTTTCTACTCCCGATATTACACCTTTTATTATAAAAAGAAAGCCAAAACGAAAAGGCTCGCGCTAAGCGTGAGCCACAGAAAATCCCCCAATTGCAGATGACAAGACCTCCCCCACTGATATGCCATGATGAAGGCGATCAGCTTCATCTTGAAGCCCTTTGATCACTTCTTCTTTAGGCCGACCACCAAGAACTGTTCGCCAGCTCTTCTCTATTTGCTCCGGCGGGACAACTTTGGACCCACCAAAAAAAAACAGAGCCAAGTCTTGAAGAAAATAAATCTCTTCAGGGCTCACCTTATTGTCGAAACCCTCATGATCCAAATGACTCATGGTATCCTCCTAATTAAATTATACAACCAAATCTATATAAAAACAAATCAGTAAGCTTTACTGCCCCAATTTCTCATTTTATTTAACCATTTTTCTTTTTTTTGATCAGAAATGTTTTTGAGAGGTCCTATTTTTTTAACTTTTGGTTTCATACCAGAAAACCACAAAATTCCTTTGCGAATTTCGTTTGTAGTATCACCGAAAATTATGCGGTGCGTCTGAAGCAACAAAAACCCGGGCAGTTCTGCCCTTGAGCAAACCGCTCCACCAGAAACCATTTTTATTAAACTTGAAGGCAAAATCAGGAAGCCACATTCGATCAAACATACCTTTAAGTATTGCAGGCATAGTAGACCACCAAGACGGATAGATTATGACAAAATGATCACACCATTTTACATCTTCCTGAATTTTTAAAAGATCCGGTTCTAATTCTTGGATTTGTCTGTATCCTTTGTGCAAAATCGGGTCAAAAGAAAGATCACCCAAATTAGTCATGCGCACTTCAAAATTTGCTTCTTTAGCACCAATACAATAACTCTCCCCCATTTTTTTACAAAAACTCTCTGTATCTGGATGTCCGATCAGAACAAAAATTTTTTTCATTTTTTATTAAATTAATTTTTGTAGTTCATCTTTATAACGACCCATCACTTCCATAGCCACAGTCATCTGATCTCTACCTTTATCTGTCTCATTTTTTATTTCAAGAGCAATTTTTTCAAAAAGTTCTGGGTTCTTTTCTATCATTTTCAAAATCTTCTCCTGCTCTTCCTTAGGAACACCTTTCATTTTAGTCTCCATCATTTTTCTAAACAAAAAATCTTTTACCCCCATATTCTATAAATATTATTTTTAATTTTTAAAGTAATCAGTCTTTATTTTTACCACAATTATTTATGTCATCAACTTTATTACCAAAATCTCTACTATACCAAGGCAAAAAAGTTTTACTTTTATTGTCCTACCCCCAAATTCAAAAAATAATTTTTTTTCTTTTACTAAAATACTTTCCGTCTCTTTATTTATTACATTTTCATTATCATTCGATAAACCAAACATTTTTTCTCCCATAATTTCAATTATAGAAACAACAGCATTGGCTGTATTTTCTAACCCCTCTCTTGCTGTTTCCGCAAGAGAGCTATTGTATTCTGCAACAATACTTAGACCATCAAGATAAATATCGGGCTTTTCATCTGTAGTTGGCAAAATATTTATCATAATTTGAATTTTCCTCAATTC
Source organism: uncultured Candidatus Saccharibacteria bacterium (assembly GCA_964601245.1). GTDB lineage: Bacteria > Patescibacteriota > Minisyncoccia > Phycocordibacterales > WO2-35-19 > CAZRMR01. The sequence continues at coordinate 17,013 of CAZRMR010000002.1, read as the reverse complement.
TTCCCAAGAATTTATAGGGATATTTGCTGAATAATTTTGCCAATTAGATTGATTTATTCTACCTATAGATATCCACCTTACACCGTCTATGCTGTAGCTTATCTCAGCAAAATCTTGCGAACTAAAATTTTGAGCGTGAGCCTTTTTTATAAAAAAATCGAAAAACGAACTAGTTGTTGAAGGAGCTGGCTCTTGTACCGGAGCCATTTCATCTTGAATTTGATTTGATTCTATAGAATCTAAATTATCAATAACATTTGAATTTTCAGAATTGTCTCCAATTTTTTCTTCCTCTACTTGTTCAGTTTGATTCTCTGGTTTGTTAGATTCAAAAAACGTATCCTCTTTTTTAACCTTTTCAATTGGTATAAATAAAGAAGGTTCTGATTCTATTATCACAGAAGTTGGTACGGGCTTATATTTCATCACCCAATTGAATTTTACAAAAATAGAATCTGGTTTTTCTTCTCTTTCTTCTATTGGAAAATAACCACAAAATATTTGAGAGGCAACTCCAGATTTAAGAAAAGCTGAATTTTCTAAATTAAAAAGAGAAGCATCAGAACCTTCTGGAACATCAACTTGTCCACTAGCGTTTTGTGGTTTCTCCCAACCACCAAGACAAAATTCCGGATAAAAGACTAAGTCGTCAGCTTCTACATTTTTAGCAGAAAAAACAAAATTCAAAATAATTACCAAAAAAACACCTAAAATTAAAGACAACAAAAAAAATTTGAACACCGAAAAAGTGAATTTTTTAGATAAATCCCGCATACAACAATTATAACCCAATAAGCGCTATAAAATATAAACGAGATGTGTAAAACAATTAGATATTTTTTGTATAAAACAAAGCTCCATACAATCCTCCGAAATCTCCAAGCTCAGCTTTTTTAACAACAGGAAACTTTGGAAAAACTTTCAATATTTCTTTCATATTTTTTTCAGCTAATTCAACAGAAATAGCAGGATCCCCCACTATCATAGAGCCACCCAAAACAATGATATCTGGCGACCATTCAACAGCAATATTATTTAAACCAACAGCCAATTTGTAAGCCAAATCTTCCCAAACATTTTGATCAGAAATTTCTCTCGGATGTCTTCCCTCTCTCTTTTCTAAAGATTTACCAGAAATCAAATCTTCTAAAGTTAATTTCCTTTCTATATCTATAATTTGTTTACCGGGTTCAAAACCGATGGCTCTTTCGTCTATTTTACCATCAATTATTCTCACCCCGCCAACCCCAGAAGAAACAGTGATATAGGCCACTATCTCAAAACCTCTACCTGCACCGAAGCGAGCTTCTCCCAAACCGACCATAGCGGAATCATTTTCTATAACAATTTGAGAATTAAATTTTTCCTTCAGTCTATTTTTAAAAACTTGTTCATCCCAATTTTCAATACTCCTACTCATTCCGCCAACAATCTTTTTTATTTCTCTATCTTTGGCCAAATTTCTTGCCGTTTCAATAAAATTAGAAAAACCTTCTTGAAAATCCTTAGAAGTTTCAAAAACAACAGGCTCTTCAAAAAATTCTCCATTTAGAGAATAAGCCATTCTTGTTTTAGTCGCGCCAATATCAAATAATATAGAGTTCATAAATTTATAAATATATTTTTTAAACTTCAATCTTTTTAATTTGATTCTTATACTCTTCGACTTCTGGTTGATTGTATGGATCAACTTCTAAGAGTAGCGCTAATTCCAAAGTTGTCTCCATCATTAAGGCCATAAATTTACCAATTTCTTTTTCATTTATTTCAGGCATTTCATATTTTTCAAAAGGCAAGTTTGAATTGGTGTAAGCTTTTATTGTATTTTCATAAGCCTCTTTTGTTATAGTGTTTTCTATCTCTTTTTCTGATTTTATAAATATGGTAAAGCGATTTCTTGGTCCACCCAAATTTAACTGCAACATAGAATGAAGATCTATTGGACCCAAAGAAACAGTTGGCGTTATCCCAACGCGTTTTCCTTTTTTATTTTCTTTGCCCAAACTTTCAGCTATCAACTGACGAGACCATTTACCCAAATCTTCAAGTTCCAAATTGAAAAAAAATAAATCTAAAATATTTATTTGGCTTGAATCTTTTGAATCATAATTTTCAAAAATATTTTTGGCCAAATTTCTAGCAGGATTATCAAGCGTTTCTTGTTCACACCTTTCAGCCATTTCTTTTCCCCCTTCAACAAAAGATTTAAAATCTAAGCCTAAAATATTTAGGATCGCCAGATGAGGCACAGTAAAAGCACTGAACCTTCCTCCTACCCCAGCTTGCCAGGCAAGTTTTTCAATATTTTTTTCTTCTGCCAACTTCCAAAGTTTGCTGTCAGCGAGAGAAACAACTACTATCCTATTTTTTATCTCCTCCCCAAATTTAGAGAAAAGCATCTCAAAAACATTATTAAATACTTCTAGAGTTTCAGAAGTCTCTCCTGATTTGCTTATAATCAAAAAAGCCACTTCTTCTGATCTTGATATATCTTTTTCTATAATATTTAAAATAAAATCTTTTTCTCTCAAATCCAAAGATTCCAAAAACAAAACTTTTGAATTAATATTTTTATACAAAGAAGTAGCGCTCCAAACAGCTTTACCAGCCAAATCGGATCCACCAATACCAGCAATAAAAATAAATTTGGAATTTTTTAAATGTTCTATTTTCTCCATACCAAAATTTTAACATAAAAAAAACGTCCCGCCGACCGCTTCGACAAGACGTTCCCATAAATGACCCCCCGAAAGTAAAACTACTAATCGGCGAAAACGGCTCTCAAAGAAGCGAACCCGTCGGATTCTTCCACCCTCACAGTGTTCTGTTGAGGACCTCTGCCGTCCCAGCTTCTCGTAAAGCCCCTGTTTCCAGAAGCATCAGAAAGCCAGTATGGTTTGTCAAAAAGCGGAACAAAATCTGGAGGAACGAGTGGTTCTCTTTGACGAGAAAAACCCTCCCTCCTTCCTTCAGCTCTTCCAGCCCTTTGATTGAAAAGCCATTTTCCCGCACCTGATTTCAGCTTGGACATGAAAACTCCTTGAATTTGAACTGCCTCGGGGGAGGCTTGGACTAACAATTATTTTAAATTTTTATTTAATAAAAAGCAAATCGCTAGAAGCCACAAGTGGCTTCCAGCGATTGAAACACGATGATCAAGCAAAAAACTTTATTCCCCCCGTCTTGCTCGGACAAGCAAAAATTGGATCCTTCACCGTAGATGCCGGCGAACCGAAGATCACCGGAAAGTTTCTAACCCCAATCTCACTCATAACCGAAAGGACGCCTTCCTTGAAAGCAATCCTCTCCTCCTTGCCCAATGGTTTAGGACAAAAAACAGTGAAAGGAATGGTCCCGCGATGCGCAATTTGCGCGATCTCGCCAAATCCGATCTCCCTCAACTCCCTCTCGGGAGATGGGGCAATCCGGACTTCGAAAGATTCTCCAGCCTTTTTCACAACCACCCCTCCAGAACGGGGTTTCCTTGTTTCTCTAACCGGAATCTTAAGGGTCACGAACAGCTCCTTCTTTTGTAGAATACCGTCTGAAATAGAATTATTATCTAAAAAACAAAAGAAGTCAATTATAATTCTATTAGATTTATCCACACCGGTACATTAAAAATTGTCTGGTCTATATTTTTGATTGGTTTGCATTCATAAGGCATTTCATCTCTCAAACCAACAATTTGAGCTTGTTCACTTGGCGAAGCTCCAGCCGAAGCATTTTTAACAGAAGGTGCTTTATATCCAATATCAGCCAAAGAAGTCCAAGTATAACTAAAACCATCTTTAACAATGAGAAAGCTTGAAAATGGTTTTTCTAAAAGTTTTGTTTGAATTTTAAATTCACCATAAATTTTTTCACCATCAGTAGTTAAGACTCCAGAAATTGCAGAAGAATCATCCTGCTTAAAAAAATTACAAACATAAGGTTTGTCCAAATTCATCACTCCTTGTATCGAATAAAGGCCATTTATGTTGCCATTTTCTTCAGGAATCGGAGTTTTCGCCTTGCCATCATAAAGGACTAAAAATATGCCAATGGCGACAATAAGAAGGCCAGAACCTATAAAAATTAATTGATTTTTCATGACCGCTATTCTAACACTTTTCCTTTCTTTTTCCACTCGACAATAGAAGCCCCTTTTATTTCTGTTTTACTCGCTTTTTTTATTAAATTTTTGTTTTCTTTTGGTACAAAATTAATGTGAGGATATTTATCCAAAGCTTCTGCGATATGGTCCAGATCTTCTTCGTTCTCAATCCATTTCTTGCCAAATTTTTTAAAAACATCAAAAGGTTTAGAAAAAGATTTCAAACTTTTTGATCCATCATCCAAAAAATATTCGTGAAAATAACTCATTACCAACTCTCTATAATTTTTGTATACAGGGTCTCTGTAACGCAAAACACTGTGATTTGTTTTTGATATTGCTCCCCAAAATTTATTAATTTTGAAAGCGCACAAAACATGATCACTATCTATTTTTAAATTTTTTACTTTTAAATCAACTAGATAATTTTCTATATTTGCATTTCTCAAACAAACAGAAGCGAATAGAGCACCCTCAAAACAATGTGCTTTGTTTTTTTCAAAAACTTTTTTAGGGGACATATAAGTTTCTCTTTCTTCTTCAAAATTAAAGGGGATTCTGTCTAAAAAATCTTGAATTTTGTCCGGTCTATTTAATTTTTTTATCAATTTATAAAAATCAGACATATATCTAATTTTAACAAAAAGCATCTGAAAACAAGAATTACCTTTTTGCTCTGGCTCTATCAAGTTCTGTAAGAAGTTGTTTTCTTAGGCGAACACTTTTGGGAGTAATTTCTAAATATTCATCTTCAGCCATAATTTCGAGTCCACTCTCTATGCTTAAAGAAACAGGTGGGGCTAAATATATTTTTTCATCAGAGCCAGAAGCTCTCATATTTGTGAGTTGTTTGCCTTTGGTAGGATTTACCACCATATCGTCTCCTTTAGAAGTGTTGCCAACAACCATGCCTTCATAAACTTCAACACCAGGGCCAATATAAAGAACGCCCCTGTTTTGCAAATTATCCAAAGCAAAAGCAAGAGTTTTACCATTTGCCATTGATATCATTGACCCAGTTTGTTTTCTTTGAATTTCCCCCGCCCAAGGTCTAAAACCTAAAACCCTGCTTGCAAATATTCCCTCACCTTTTGTATCAACAATAAACTGATTTCTATAACCCAAAAGACCTCGAGTCGGACCTTCGAAAATAAGACGTAAACGATTATCGTGATGCTTCATATTAACCAAAATAGCTCCCCTTTTTCCCAATTTTTCTATTACAATTCCCTGCATATCTTCTGGAACATCTATAGTCACTTCTTCAAAAGGTTCACAATCGACTCCGTCTATATTTTTAATAATCACTTGTGGTTGCGATACCTGAAGTTCAAAACCTTCACGCCTCATATTTTCAATCAAAATTGAAATGTGGAGTTCTCCTCTGCCGAAAACTTTACCACACAAAGCTGATCCGCCTGAATTTTTTGAATCTTCAGAAAAATCGACTTTCAGACCAACATTTACTTCTAATTCTTTTTCTAATCTTTCTTTTATTTGTCTACCAGTTACAAATTTTCCTTCTTTTCCAGCAAATGGAGAATTGTTCACCAAAAAATTGACAGCGATAGTCGGCTCATCAACAGATATAGCAGGGAGCATTTCAGTTTCTAATTCATCTGTTATAGTGTCGCCAATATAAATATTTGATAGTCCGGCTATCATTACGATATCTCCAGCTACCGCCTCATTTACCTCCTTCCTATTTATTCCCTCAAAAGTAAAAATCTTTATTATTTTACCTTCTTCGGTTTTTGTTTTACCGTCTTCCAAATTTTTCTTAACAAAAACTTTCTGCCCATTTTTTACAATCCCATCATAAATTCTTGCAATAGCCATTCTACCCAAAAAATTATCATAAGCTAAATTGAAAGGTTGAGCTCTTAGAGGAGCTTCTTTGTTATTTGGAGCTGGAGAAACTTTTTCCAAAATAACATCAAGTAAAGGGGTGAGATCTTTCTTCTCGTCTTCCAAATTTCTCATTGCAACTCCATCTTTTCCTATCGCATAGATGGTTGTAAAATCAAGTTGTTCTTCGGTCGCTCCAAGTTCAAAAAATAATTCAAAAATTTCGTCATGAGCTTTTTTAGGATCAGAAGCTGGTTTGTCTATCTTATTCAAAATCACAATAGGCTTATGCCCAATTTCCAGAGATTTTTTTAGAACAAACCTCGTCTGTGGCATCGGCCCTTCTTGAGCATCTACTACAAGCAAAACAGAATCTATTGATCTTAAAATCCTTTCCACTTCCGAACCAAAATCAGCGTGTCCAGGGGTGTCTACAATATTTATTTTGGTAGGGGCTTGCCCTGAGCCTACCGAGGGGTATATAACCGAAGCATTTTTTGAATAGATGGTAATACCTCTTTCTTTTTCCAAAGCATTTGAATCCATAGAAAAACCTTCTACACCAAAACCAGTCTGCTTTAAAATAGCATCTGTCAATGCTGTCTTGCCGTGATCCACGTGGGCTATGATTGCAATATTTCTTATATCCATAAATTTATCAAAACAAAAACCCCGAAGGGAATTTAATCAAATTTTACATCAATTTATAGAAATAAGCAATTATCAAAAGGCAAAAAAGGTGATAAAATCACGTTTCAATGAATTACACAATAGTCAAAAACGGTCCGGTAGTTTTCATAAAAAACATTTTAATAATGGAATTTTTTGCCGGAATTTTACTTTTTCTCGCTTCTTTTGTAGAAAACTATGAAATGTTATTTATGAACTTGGGCTTTGATAGTTATTTTAGATATGAAATATTCATACTCATAGTTTCTTTCTTATTCCAATTATTTTATATCACAACTCTTTTTATAAATTGGTATTTTTCTTTCTACGAAATAAGAGATAAAGAAATTATAAAAAAATCTGGTATTTTGTTTAGAAGAAAAAAAATATACAGAGCAGAAGACGTCTTGTCGATAGAAACGAGTGAATCTATATTAGACAGAATCACAAAACACGGCACCATAATTCTAAATCTAAAAAACGACAAGACTATAAAAATAGAAAATGTAGCCAATTTCAATGAATATGTTCACATAATAAAAAGAATTCTTGGTCAGATCTTAGAAGGAAAAGACTGCAAAAACACAGAGGAAATTATAAAAAAAGGAGAAAGTATAAATTTAGAATTCAAAGAAACTTTAAGATTTGATACCCGAAACAAAAATGTAAACAAAGATTTAGAAAAAGCTGTTTTAAAGACAATAGTTGGTTTTCTCAATTCAAACGGAGGATCCCTTATTATCGGTGTAGACAATTTGGGTAATATAAAAGGACTTCAAGATGATTACACTTATTTGCCTCAAAAAAATAAAGACGGTTTTGAAAACCACCTGACTTCTCTTATAAAGACAATGATAGGCATACCATTTACAAAATATATAAATGTAAATTTTGAAGAAATAAAAGGCAAAGAAATTTGTATTGTAAATGTGAAAAACAGTTTAAAACCGGCATTTCTAAAAAATTCAGACAATAAAGAAGAGTTTTTTATAAGAGCCGGTAATTCTACTCAGCCTTTAAAAATGAGCGAAGCTCAAGAATACATAGAAAATCATTTCAAAAATTAAAGACAAACAAAAAATTCTCCTTACCGGAGAATTTTTTGTTTTCTTCAAAATAAAATTTATGAGAGATGTTTGGAAACAAGTTTTGTCATTTCAAACATGCTAACTGTCCCCTTTCCACCAAAAACTTTTTTAAGAGCTTCATCAGCATTGATGTTTCTCTTATTTTTGGTATCCTGCAAACCGTTCTTTTTTATGTAAACCCAAAGATTTTTAACGACCTCTGATCGAGGCATAGGACCTTTACCTACGACTACAGCCAATTCTTCGCTCACGTTCATTGGCTTCATAAAAGCAGAATTTGTTTTTGCCATATTTTTTCTTTACTTATAAAACTATTACCTTATAAATAGGTTTTTTCATAATAACACAATAAATTTCTTAGTCTACCTAAAACTGTGTTTAAATTAATGGATCAAAATTAGAGGATTTATCCTTTGTATAATTATTTTTAAAAGCAAAAGACCGCTTGGTGAACCATGCGGTCTAATAGACGATACATAAGCAGACACTCCTCAAAACTTTGCATGTTAAAAAACTCCAATCACAGAGTAATTACTTTTTTATAAAAGCCAAGTGATGTGTCTTCTGAACAAGATCCAAACTTTTTTCCAACAAAATCCTGATGTCCCTGCCTGCAAGGGCCTGAGCTGGGAGAGAAGGATTCGAACCTTCATACTCGCCTCCAAAGGGCGATGTCCTACCATTAGACGATCTCCCAGCTCAATCCCCAGCGATGGGGGGCAGGCTACCATTAGACGACCGGGCAATATAAATATTTATATCATTAAAAAGCAGATTTATCTACTTTAAAAACTTTTTAACTCTTACTCCCACACGACTCCACGATTGCGATCTCAATCGGCAACTCTGGAATTGAAGAATAATTTTGCATAGACATGGCCTCCAGAAAAGCGATCAGTGTTTTAGAATTTACATTCTTAGCTGTTTTTGCCAATTTTTCCAATCTTTCAAATTCTTCCTCACCCGTTTCATTTACGATCATTTCTTTCAAATCTTTATCAAATCTCAAAAGCAAAACAAAACGCATTAGTCTTAAAATCATTTTTAAGAAAAATTGCATATCCGTGTTTTCGAGAACAGCTTTTCTGACAGCCTCAATCCCCTTCTTTGGATCAGAGAAAGCAACACTCTCAATCACTTCCAAAACCAAAGATTCTTTTGGTGCACCTAAAACTTTTTCAACTTCTTCATAAGACAGATTATCGTCCGAAGATGAATTGATTGTTTTTTGCAAAATAGATATAGCATCTCTAAAAGAGCCGTCAGCAAGAACAGCCACAAGAGAAGCCGATTTTTTATCTATCTTATAACCTTCTTTTTTTGAAATATTCAAAATTGCGTCAACCAAAATTTGATGACTTGGTTTTTTAAAAGAAAAACATTCACATCTTGAAATCACAGTATCGGGCAATTTGTGTTCCTCAGTAGTAGCCATTATAAAGACGACATGCTCTGGAGGCTCTTCTAGTGTTTTAAGGAAAGCATTCCAAGCTTCTTTTGTAAGCATGTGAACTTCATCCACTATATATACTTTATATTTAGAAGAATATGGATAAGTAAAAACCGCGTCTCTTATAGCCCTCACCTCATCTATTCCTCTGTTTGAAGCGGCGTCAATCTCATATATATCTTCTTGATTTACCCCCAAAGATTTAGCAAAAATCCTTGCTATAGAAGTTTTACCAGTCCCCCTACTTCCTGAAAAAAGATAAGCGTGAGCAATTTTCCCTGTCTTTACTTCATTTTCAAGCACAGAAACAATATGTTCTTGTCCCAAGACTTCTTTAAAATTTTGAGGTCTGTATTTTCTATATAAAGCAATTTCCATAATAATCGCATTATAATCTAAGAAAATAAAAATTACGAGCAAAAAATACGGCTAAATTTTTTTATGATAAAATGAAAGAGTATGGTTTTTTCTCCACACAAAAAACGAATAGGTATTTTAAGAGGTGGGCCTTCACCAGAATTTGAGGTATCTCTAAAAACCGGCAAGAACATTATAGACAATATGCCCGAAGATTATCATCCTGTGGATATTTTCATATCCAAAGATGGGGTTTGGCATATAGAAGGTATTGAGAAAAATCCAAGCAGTGTCCTTAGATCTGTAGACATGGTTATAAATGCAATGCACGGTTCTTATGGAGAAGATGGTACTGTTCAAAAAATATTAGAGGAATTTGGAATTCCTTACAGTGGTTCAAATTCAATATCTTCAGCGATAAGCATGAACAAGATTTTATCAAAAAAGATATTTAATAATCACGGACTAAAAACACCATTTTCAATAAATATCCCCTCAAAAAATTTAACCAGAGAAGTTATAAGAAATGCTTATCACAATATGCCAGGGCCTTTTGTAGTCAAACCTTCTTCTTCAGGATCTTCTGTTGGAGTTTATTTGGTAAATTCATTAAGAGAATTAGAAGAAGCAGTAATAGCTTCTTCGGATTATTCTCCATCAGTGATGATTGAGCAATTCATAGAAGGTAAAGAAGCCACTTGCGGAGTAATAGATGGTTTTAGGAACCAAGACTTCTATCCACTTATTCCAATAGAAATAAAACACAAAAAAGAATTTTTTGATTATGATGCAAAATATAAAGACGATGCGACCGAAGAAATTTGTCCAGGCAATTTTTCTCCGACTGAATACGAATCAATAAAAGATATGGCTATCAAAGCTCATAGGGCTTTAGGGTTGAGACATTACTCAAGATCTGATTTTATTGTTCATCCAAAAAGAGGCGTATATATTTTAGAAACAAATAGTCTCCCAGGATTGACCGAGAAATCTCTCATTCCCAAATCTCTTCAAGCTATTGGTTCAAACATCAAAGAATTTATTTCTCACATCATTTCTAAAACTTTAAATAAATAAACAAAATGGGCGGAACCTTATTGTTCCGCCTCAAAACTCAAGCACAATTACACTTTCTCAATTCACGAGAGATTGCAGGATGCCTCAACTTCCTCAAAGCCTTTTGAAGAATCTGGTAAATTCTCTGTCTAGTTAATTTTTCTCTCAAACCAATTTCTTCAAAAGTCATCTCGTCAAAAAAACGGGCCCTCAACACCCTCTCTTCTATTGGAGAAAGTTTGCCCAAGGCGAATCTGATGGCTTGATGCATCTCCTTTAGGATCACAATCGCCTCTGGGTCATGACCATCAGAGACCATCATCCTAACACCTTTGTGTCCCCCGACAAGTTCTACTTTGTCGCAAACATCATTCCTACAAAAAAAACTCTCGGTAAATCCAGGAAACAATTGCTCTGGCGTTTTACCTGTGAGCTTAAAGAATTTCATAGAAATTTCAGCGGAAAAAGATTTCGGCAATCCTTTCCCTCTCATCCACCTTCCAAAAACCGACGGAGAAACACCAAAGTGTTCTGCTGCCTGTTTTTGAGACCAATTTCTTTTCTTCAAAGCTTCGACCAAGTCAATCTGCTTAAGGCCTTTAGTGATACAACAATTAAATCCTCTCACTCGAGTCTCCTTTCTAAAATTAGAGTACCACTTTATTAAAAAAAATCAACTTTGGTGGTCATTGTATCAAAAAGTTCGGACGCATTTCCAGCGGAACCCTGACTGACTTCGCACGCTCCGCGTGCGTGGTGGCTTGAACCCGCAAAGTACGCTCCGATCGCGCTGGAAGCGCCTCGGCGCGCGCGAGGACGCGCGCGGCAAACCCAAAAATTTCCTTGCATTTTTCGCGCGCCTCCTCCCCCCACCCCTCCGCCGCGAAGCGGAAAAAGAAATGGAAAGGAAATTTTTGGGTTTCCTTTGCCGTTTTGAAAACTCTACAAGGGACAACAAAATTATCATATTGAAGTCCCTTGCTCCGTAATCAAAACGGCAACCGAGACGCAATACAAACCGGATGCGCCAGAGGCGCAACAGAATTGATATGTGCTTGCCCCGCCCGCCCAGTGCACGCACAAACCAGCACCACCGTTTTAGGAAAAATTATAAAACGGCGGTGCTGGCTCCCTCACTCAATGATTACCTCGCCGTCTCTAATCGCTTTGTACGGAATATTGTTTTCTTTGCAATATGCGATTTCTTTTTCAATGTCCGCCGATTCTGGGTGGTCAGAGTTCCAATGAGGCATGAAAGCCCAGTCGACAAACCCTAATCCTTCCCAGATAACTTCTTTTTGTTCGGGGTAAGGAGTATCAACCTTATCCACGATTTCATACGCTTTCAGGTTTGGCGAAAGAACACATCCGGCGGCGCTATATCCGGCGTAGAGAAAATCACTATCGTTGCGAAGTTCTTTCAGGACTTCATCAAGTCCGCTCAACTTCATTGCTTGCCGCAGGACAAATACATTGCCGCCGCTAATGAAAATCGCGCCGAGTTCTTCCAATTTCTTTTTCAGTTCGTCTTGCTTTCCGAAATAGTCGTACAAGTTCACCATTTCAACTTCAAGACCAAGTTCGCGGAGCGAACCCATATCTTTTTCATTCCGCTTTGCGCGGCGTTCTGGGTCTGCACCGGTAAAATCACGCGCGTTCGGGATATAACCGATTTTTCCTTTCGGGACGAGCTTCTTCAACTTTTCCGTTTCGTTGCCGATTTCGTATGATGAGAGGTAATATTTCATAGATTGTTTCGTAGTCCTTCTGCCGTTTTTGCTAACTCTTCATTGCTCGGATTCGCTCGTTTGCCTTCAAGCATAGATTTTGAGGTTATGTCGTGATAGTCGTGCATGGGCACAATATGAACGTGAGTATGGGGAACGTCCAACCGGCAACAATGAGGCCGACTTTTTTCGGATGAGCAAAATTATTTACAACATCAGCTAACTTTTTCACCGCCAACATTAGCCGCGAATAAAACTCATCATCAAGTTTATAAAAGTCGGCCTCGTGCTTTTTTGGAATGACAAGAATATGCCCCGGATTTATCGGGTGTTTATCCAAAAAAGCAAAAACAAAATCATCCTCATAGATTTTGTGAGTTGGTATTTCGCCTTTTGAGATTTTGCAAAATGAGCAGTCGTCCATATTTATTCAAGCGGCTCCGGCCATTCGTGATACGGAATAAGATTTTTCAGCAACTCGGTTTTGTCGCGGCCAAGTATGATTTCGGCGTCCATGTTTGCCTCGCTAATGTCGCGCATAAATTGGCGGCAGTGGCCGCACGGAGGCAGTGCGTGAAGTTTGTCCGTCTTGTCGTCTTTCCACACCGCGACAATTTTTTGGAAATTGTACTCTCGGTCGGTAATCATTGCCGCGAGCGCACTGCGCTCGGCACACAAACCCCAACTTGGCGTATCCACACATACGCCGGTGTACACCTTTCCGTTTTTGCCGAGAACCGCCGCGCCAACATCGCCGTGCAACCGTCCATGCGAATCAGTATATCGGTTGAGGGCGTTTTCCGCTTTTTGAATTAGGGTGTCGTTTTCCATGTATTCATTCTAGCAGTTTTTGAAAGTGATTTGTAGCGGCAAAGGAAACCCAAAAATTTCCTTTCCATTTCTTTTTCCGCTTCGCGGCGGAGGGGTGGGGGGAGGAGGCGCGCGAAAAATGCAAGGAAATTTTTGGGTTTGCCGCGCGCGTCCTCGCGCGCGCCTCCGGCGCGGGCGGGCTTCAAAAATCCGCAGATAAACTTTGGTGGTGTGTTCTGAAAAAAGTCCGAACGCATTACGAGCGAAATCCTGACGAC
>CAZRMR010000002.1:0-3576 GCA_964601245.1 uncultured Candidatus Saccharibacteria bacterium | reverse complement strand
CCCTTCCGCCGCGCCCTCGCTTGGGAGGCCTCGTTTTCGCCCGCGAAGCGGGCACGACTTATAATACCTCTTTGATTTCCTTCTGCACAGCTTTCAAAACTTCGGGAGTAGTTTTGAAAGAGTGGTCAGTTTTGTAATTATGTCCGTACAGATTGTCCTCAAACACAGCATTCATAAATGTTTTTGGTTTTGCGTAGCGAGGAATAAAATGCCCGTGTAAATGTCGTGTCTCGTTACCTAAAAATGAATAATTGAACCAGTCGGGAGCAAATACTTTCTCAACAGCTTCTTTCAATTCTCGCAAAACCAAAAACAATTCTTCTCGTTCCTCGTCCGTTGCGTCAGTCAAATCAAGAGCGTCCTCACGCTTACACCAAACAACGCAACGGCCGAGATAGCCCTGATTTTCGTGAATATAAATCGCCCAGTGTTTATATTCCTTGATTAAAAATTTTGAAAAATCTTCTGTCATAGTTATTTTAGTTTTTGTTGTATTGCTTGAATTTGTTGGTCAACCAATTTATCTCTATCCGATTTTTTCTTTTCTTCAATTTTTTGATCCAAGATAAGCTCAATGGAAAGTTTTAATGGGTTGAAATATGTAAGGCATTCTTCGTCTTCCAATTCATGAACACCCTTGCTTAAAATTCCATAAATGCTTTTCATTTTGACTAATTGAGACGGCAAGAAATCCTTCAGTACATCAATTTTGTCCTCCATCTTCTTTGTCTTGAAATCCCCAATATTTTCGGAGGTTTCCTTCTGGTTATCTCTGAAAGTTTGAAATATTAATTTTTCAAAAATTCTTCTTAGATATACAAATGAGCCAACTCCCACTCCATGAGAAGCTAGTCCAATCGCTCTTTTAAATTCTTTGAGATATTTTTCATCGAGAACGTTTTCATACTTTCTCTGCAGGTGAGAAAACTGCAAATCAGCCATGGAGGGATCTTGTCCTATTTTTTCAACAAATTTGTGTTCAAATTGATCAAGATAAACAAAAAATCGTAAAATACTATTTTGCTTTCTTTTGCACCTTAGAGTTATCACTGCGTAACCCTTTTTATCATAACTTGTACTACTCTCTGTACTTTCTATCCATTTTAACGAAATATTGTAGGTAGTATTGTCTTGCAATTCATTGCTATATGCATCAACATCACCACTAAAAGAATCTTCATCTTCAAGATTACCCAGCGGTATATATTCATAAAGTGGCGTCTCAAAGTAAAAATCATGCTTTGAAACTTTTTTAATTTCTTGTTCTTGTTTTTCTTCGGTCATAATTTTATTTCAAAAAGTCGTCCATTGACTTGCCTTTTTCTTTCAGCGTTTTTTCAAGCTGTTTTCCGGCGGCTTCTATTTCCTCGTCATTGACTTTTCTGACGGCTTTTTCTACGCCGAAAAGTTTAATGAAAATCTTGTCAAAGACATAAGTGATAACAAACCAAGTAACAAGTCCGTAAAGAATTGAAAGAAAAATGTTCACTGCAAAAAATTTCCAATATACAAAAATGCTTGCAATAGCAACAGTGAAATAAACAACAGAGGTCGCCTTTCCAAACGAAGATTGATTATAGAGATTGCGTGATGTGCGCTTCAGCTCCATTTCCCGAAGCATTTTTGCTTCCGGAAATTTTTTATCAAATTTTTCTTTCATTGAGTCCATATTTATTTTATAACTTCGTAATGAAGTTGAATTTCGTTATCACTTATTTTCTTTTGCCCGACTAATTTTAGGTTACGCTCAAATTCTTTATCTCGAAAAAGCGGAATGCCTTGACCTAAAATTATCGGCTCTACATCAATAAAAATCTCATCAACTAAGTTTTCTGCCATAAAAGAAGCGTTGAGCATACCGCCTCCTGCCACAATAACTTGCTTAAAACCACTCAAAAGATTCAACGCTTCTTTGGGCGAGTGTGCAACCAAATGATTTTCTGTCAAAGTTTGAAAATCATCTTGAGCGACGACGACAAGTTTTACATCTTTAAATTCCGCAAATTCTGGCTGTTTGGTGAGTATATTATATGTCCGATGACCAACAACGAGACAGCCCGCATTTCGTGTTGCCGAACTATAGCTATCCCATTCTTCTTTTGAAATCCAGCTTGTATCGTCGTCGCTCTTTGCGATCATTCCATTCAAGCTGATTGCCATGTATAAAATTACTTTTTGATTCATAAATTCATTGAATTAACTCATCAACACTAACATCAAGGGCTTTCGCAATCTTCTTTAGCGTATCAAGCGTTGGGTTCTGATTTTTGCCCGCCTCAATTTTAACGATTGTATTGTTTGCCACATCGGAAAGGCGGGCTAATTTCTCTTGCGAAAGCCCTTTATCTTCCCGTAATTTTTTCAAATTTTTTGTAATGTTTGACATGATATACTGGAGTAGTAGAATTATAGTATCAGTTATCCCCGCTTGCTATTATGTTACTAGAAAATTTGAAAAATATCAAATCAAAGGGAGCAGAATTTTATTGCGCGCGCACTGGGAGGGAGGGGCAAGCGCAATTCTTTATTGCCCGCTTCGCGGGCGAAAACGAGGCCTCCCAAGCGAGGGCGCGGCGGAAGGGGGGTTCAAGGGGGGAATTCCGCCGCGCCCGAGCGTCCGGCGAGCGGAGCGAGCCGGTTAGTCGTCAGGATTTCGCTCGTAATGCGTTCGGACTTTTTTCAGAACACACCACCATTCCGAATTTGAGAGCTTTCCCGCCTCGCCGCTTCGCGGCGCGGCATGGGCTTTCGCCAAGTCGAGACAACTTTTTCTCCGCCGAAGGCGGAGAGCAAAGCAAGATTAGGCAAATTGTCGGTGTAAGTGCGTTGCCTTTTTAATCACGCAATATGATCAAGTATTTTATTTACTGCCGAAAATCAAGCGAGGACGAGGAGCGACAAGTTTTGTCTATTGAGGCGCAACTGCAAGAATTGCGTGATTTCGCCAAGCAAAACAATCTTTTCATTATCCGAGAATATACGGAAAGCCAGACCGCCAAAGAGCCGGGGCGACCAATTTTTAATGAAATGCTTGGCGAGATAGAAAAAGGCAACGCACAGGGAATTTTAGCGTGGAATCCCGACAGATTAGCGCGCAACAGCGTAGACGGCGGACGAGTGATTTACTTGGTAGATACACAGAAAATCACTTCGCTAAAATTCCCCACATTTTGGTTTGAAGCGACACCGCAAGGAAAGTTCATGCTCTCTGTCGCTTTCGGACAAGCAAAGTATTACACCGACAATTTGCGAGAAAACATTTTGCGCGGAATACGGCAGAAAATACGCCGTGGCGAATTGCCGAGCAAAGCTCCATTGGGCTATTACAACGAACCGAGATTGCGGACAATAGAGCCAGACCCGAACACTTTCCCGAAAGTAAAAAAGTGCTTGGAGCTTTTTGCTACTGGCAATTACACGCTCACGGCAATTCAGCGCAAAATGTTTTCTCTTGGCTTGGTTGGCACGAGAAGCAGAGGAAAGTTATCGCTCGCCACGATAGAAGGCATTCTGAAAAATCCTTTTTACTATGGCGACTTTCTCTATCGTAGCGAGCTACATCAAGGAACGCATACG
>CAZRMR010000001.1:92478-96137 GCA_964601245.1 uncultured Candidatus Saccharibacteria bacterium | reverse complement strand
TCCGCTTTTTATGCTCTGCAAATCTTTTTTACCTATACAATCATCACAAATTGCCTCATTTGATAGTTTGTCGTCATAATGTAGCTGGTGGACAATGACATGCTTTTCTCGGCACTTAGCACAAAACACGAGTCTGGTTGCTTTTGCAATTTGATAGAGTTCGGATTTTAGTTTTTCAATCACATTTAATTCTTTCTGAAAAACTTCCTGCTCTTTGGGTAGGTACTCTCTCCAGAACAGGGAGGCGAGCAACCCCTGATCTTTTTTACTACCTACATTCATTTTGTTGTATTTTTCTTGTATTGATCCAATTGACATGTTTTTCTCTCGCTCGATTCTATGTACATCATTTTCGATTATATTCTTTATGTTATATGCCACAGAAGAGACTTCTCTTTGTAAATCAGAGAGTCTTGAACTGATTGCTTGTGATATTTCTATCTGCAATTCGTCTGAATGTATGTCATTTGATTTTGAAAACATCTGAACATATCGTTTTGTTTCTGGATCTAATTCATCAAGTTTCTTATCACTTGGATATATGGTGCGATAACTTCCAACATATCTTATGTCACCGTACCTAGCATAAAAATCTTGTAATTTTTCTCCTATGTCTTTCGTATATTTAGTAAAATCAATTTTCTGCCACTCTGGATGTTTTGCAAAAAGAGCATTCAAATACTTAGTATTTTTCTTAATCCACACAGTTAAATCCTCACATGCTTTTTTGATAGCCAGCACATCTTCACCCTCTGCGTATGAATTTATTTTATCTCGATTTCCATATGGAAAATCCGATTTAATAAATTCCAAAAGTGGTGGCAGCTCTTTTTGTTCAACTGTTTCGATGAGTTCTTTCGCAATATCACAAATATTGTAGAGCTCTTGAGCGACACTTGCTACGCCTTTGAACTCATCCTTTCTGCGTACTGGGTGTTTGTGAATGTAATTGAACCACTGTTCTATTGGGTCGATGTGTAAAGCAAAGTTGCCGACAATTTTTAAAATAGTTTTTACCTTTGCAACATCAATCTTGTATACCTTTAGGATTTTCTTGAGATCATTTTCAGAATTAAAATCAAATTGTATTTCTGGAGCGTGTCGATACAGCCTTTGCTTTTCATGATTCCACAAGTCTATATCCTTTGCTGTTTTAAAACTATGGATTAATCTTACAAAATTATTGAAGTCTTTTGTCAGTGAAAATTGATTGAGTATTTTTGACTTTGTATCTTTTTCGGTATCTCGATTGTTTATATTAAAGGCAGACTGACCGCCCCAATTTATGTATCGTGTCTTATGTTCTTTTTGATATGCAAGATCCATTAAATCTCCATCTCTCAAAAGTCCATCTTCATCTACGATGTTTTGGCAAAGCTCGGCGACGATAAATATCTGAAACGGGCTGTAATATTTTGTTCCTTTGTCTAAAAATACAGGCACAAGAAAGTCGTCTTTCTCACATGCCACTAAAAATTCCGGTGTTATTTTTACCCCGAGCTTATTACCATAGCTACCACTGCGATCATCATTGCAAAATGAGAGAAATGCATCCTGTGTATACAATTGATCTATGTGAATTGTTCTAGTTTGAGTCTTCATAAATGTCTGTATTTTAGCATTTTTTGACTCTTTTAGAATGCCAAATCCCCCAAAAGAGGCATAGGTGACAAATTCTTCAAAGACCCTTGTTTTGCTTGATACTCTGAACCTTTGTCCAAGGCCATTATATTCTTAGTTTTTGGCATTTTTTGGCATTTGAGACCCCGACCCACTTACCTCAAGGGGGCACTGTTAAAACCTCTCAAAAAGCCTTATACTGCTTGTACCGGTGGGTACTTAACCCACATGGCCCGCCAAAAATGAAAAATCCTTTGATTTTAATATTTATTTTAGTAATCCTTGTTGTCGGTGGACTTTTTTATATTTATTACCCCGAACCGATAGAATACAAAAACGAGGAAGCCCCTGTAGTCTGCACACAAGAAGCCAAACTGTGCCCAGATGGAAGTTATGTAGGAAGAGTTCCACCTAATTGTGAATTTGAAAAATGCAGAGAAATCAACACACAATCTCAATAGATTCCCCACTTGAAAAAATTCAAAAAATTTTGCCTGTGCATAAAAAAGGTCTGGCAAAATTAAAAATAAAAACAGTAAATGATATTTTGAATCATTTTCCCTTCAGGTACGGTGAAGCTATTCCAGTCAAATATATAGAATCTCTAAGAGCAGGAGAAAACGCTGTCGTTTTCGGCAAAATATCACATTTAAAAACATCTAAAACTTTTCGCTCAAAAATAGCCATATCGAGTGCAGAAATAGAAGACCAAACGGGAAAAATAAAAATTGTTTGGTTTAACCAGCCTTATATAGCCAAAATGTTTTATGAAAATTGTTTGGTTAGAATAGAAGGGTTAGTCAGTAAAAAAAGAACGGGTGATCAAGAATTATATTTTTCAAATCCAAAAATAGAAAAAGTGAGCAAAATACCAGAAGGAACAAGTGAGTCTTTGTTTGCAGACAAAGAAGGACAAAATCTTACTCCTGTTTACGCCGAAAGTAGTGGTCTTTCGTCCAATTGGATATACCACTGTATCCAAAAAATATTTTTAACTGGTATTTTGGATAAACTTGAAGACCCAATTCCAGAAGAAATTTTAAAAAAATACAATCTCCCCTCTCTGAAAACAGCTCTTATTTGGATACATACCCCTAAAAATAAAAACGATGCCGAAATAGCAAGAAAAAGGTTTGCTTTCGAAGAAATATTCTTTATACAGTTGGACAGACAAAAAGAAAAAATTATCACAGAAAAAGAAAAAACCTTCTTTATAGAAAAGAATAAAAAAGATATAGAAAATTTTATAAATAGTTTTAATTTCCCTTTGACCCAAGCTCAAGCAAGGGCAATAGAAACAATTTTATCTGATTTTAAAAAAGGCCATCCAATGTCAAGATTGCTCGAGGGTGACGTTGGTAGCGGTAAGACAGCAGTAGCAGCTACAGCAAGTTTTGCCTCCGTCAGCACAATTCCACCAAACAAAGAGGTGGGAAATCTTCAAGTGGCCTATATGGCACCAACAGAAATTTTGGCCGAACAGCATTTTGAATCATTTATTGAATATTTTAAAAAATATAAAATAAAAATAGGACTCATAACAGGAAGCGGAGCCAAAAAATTTCCTTCAAAAACGATTGGACCGAACAAAGAACATGCAACATGGACAAAAATATCTAAATCTCAACTTCTAAAATGGGTTGAAAATGGTGAAATAGGGGTACTTATAGGCACCCATTCTTTGATACAAAAGACAGTAAAATTTAAAAATCTAGCCTTGATTATTATAGATGAACAACATCGTTTTGGTGTAAACCAAAGAAAAGAACTTAGAAAAAAACACGACATTACCCCACATCTTCTATCAATGACAGCAACTCCAATACCAAGAACTTTGGCTTTAACATTGTTTGGCGATCTTGATTTGTCAATCTTGGATGAATTACCAAAAGGAAGACAGATGCCCGAAACAAAAATAGTTTTAACCAAAGATAGAGAGAATGTTTATGAGAAAATAAGGAAAGAAATAAATTTAGGTAGACAAGCTTATGTTATTTGTCCTCGAGTTAATGACCCAGATCCAGATAAAGAAAACGCCA
>CAZRMR010000001.1:90538-92441 GCA_964601245.1 uncultured Candidatus Saccharibacteria bacterium | reverse complement strand
AAGAGTGCAAAACAAAATTTTCCCAGAATTTAAAATAAAAGGAATTACGGGCAAAGATAAACCGAAAGAAAAAGAAAAAACGATGAAGGATTTCAAATTGGGTAAATTCCAAATTTTAGTCGCCACATCTGTTGTAGAAGTAGGAGTAAATGTGCCAAACGCAACTTTGATGATTATAGAAAACGCAGAAAGATTTGGGCTCGCTCAACTTCATCAACTTAGAGGTAGAATACTTAGAAGTATACACAAACCATATTGTTTTGTTTTTGCTGAAAGTCAAAACGAAAAAACAATCAAGAGATTAAAATCTTTTGTAAATGCAAAAAATGGTTTTGAATTGGCCGAAGCGGATATGCAACAAAGAGGTATAGGAGATTTGTCTGGTGTAAAACAGTGGGGCATATCAGATTTAGCGATGGAAGCATTGAAGAATATGAAAATGGTTGAATTGGCCAAAGAAGAAGCAAAAAATTTAATTGAAAAAGATTTTGAATTAAAAAAATACCCCACACTTAGAGAAAAATTATCTAAAAAAAGTAGTGTTCATATGGAATAGCAATTGTTTGAAAAATTGAGCCAAAATGCTAATATTTCAATAAATGCGGGATTAGTTTAGTGGTAAAATGCGAGTTTTCCAAACTTGAGTCGGGAGTTCAATTCTCCCATCCCGCACAACTTCGGCCCTTCGTTATTCTTCAGATCTTCACGATCAAGCATTAAAATTATTTATCAAAGTTTCTTTTTTGTTTTATTTTAACAAGCAAATCAAAATCATCCTCTTTTGAAATTTTATTTTTTTGTTCTTTCTTGCAATTTTTACATCTATGAATAACAGACCATTCTCCCCCTTCTTCCAAAGTGTCTATTGGTTCCATCATACCAAAACAAAGAGCCTCTCTATCTCCCGGAAAATTGTCTACATGTTTGCTCCAAAGACATTTTGGGCAATGATTGGTATAGCCGTTGCCTTTAACTTCTGTGCCACAATTTTCACAAACAAAATCTTCTTTTGTTTTTTTAAAATTTAGAGTCATTTATTTTAAGGCTTCAATTCCGGGCAAAGTACCATTTGCCAAAAAATCAAGCATTGCCCCACCGGCAGTAGATATAAAACCGTGGGAAGAAATTTTATCTTTGGTAGCCCTATCATTGACTGAAGCAAGGGTATCGCCACCACCAATGACAACTTTTGCGTCTGATTCTGCGATAATTCTAGCTAAAGCCACAGTACCAGCGACAAAACCTTTCTCATAATTTCCCAAAGGGCCGTTCCACAAAACCGTTTTGGATTCTTTTATTTTTTCTTCTAACATAGCAATAGTTTTTGTGTTAGCGTCTTGAGCTAAAAGATCACCTTCGGGCAATAGAACTTTTGGATTAGATATTATTTCTTGCAACTTATTATAAGCAAAGGAATTTTCTGAAACTTTGTGTAACGCCCCGCCAATAAAAACATTGTCCGCAAAATCTAAAATTTTTTCAGCTAAAGGTATTTTTGTCTCAAATTTTGCTCCCCCGAGAATAACCAAAAATGGATGCTCTGGATTAAAAACGAGAGAAAGATTTTCAAATTCTTCCAAAAAATTAAAACCAACAAAACTTGGCAAAAATTTTGGAACGCCAACAATAGAAGCGTGCTTCCTGTGAGAAACAGAAAATGCTTCGTTTACAAAAATATCTGCTTTTTTTGCCAATTCCCTAGCAAAATCTTCTTTATTTTCCTCCTCACCCTTATCTTTTCTGAGATTCTCTAAAAATTCCACCCCTTCGGATAAAATCTGAAAATTTGTTTTGGCAAATTGAATTATACTCTCTATTGAATCACCGTCTCTGCCAAAATGACTCGCGATTATAGGAATCCCCCCTTTGTTTTTTATAAAAGCAATAGTTTTTATTGATGATT
>CAZRMR010000001.1:89829-90500 GCA_964601245.1 uncultured Candidatus Saccharibacteria bacterium | reverse complement strand
GATCCAAAATTTCCCCATTGTTCCCAATTGGTAAATTCCAATCAACTCTCACAAGAACTTTTGTATTATTTTTTATATCTGCTTCCTCTATTGATTTCATAATTTATTTTTTTGTATCAACTGATTTCAAAATGAAAGAAAAATCTTCTGAATTCAAAGAAGCATGGCCGACAAGGAAGCCATCAACATTTCCATGTTCAACAATTTGAGTAATGTTTTCTTTCTCAACAGACCCCCCATACAAAATCCTTATAGAATTGGCAATATCTTGACCAAACAATTCTGCAACAATTTTTCTTATAAAGAGAACTGTTTCGTGTATATCTGTTCCGCTCATGGCGTCTCTGTATGATCTGCCTATGGCCCAAATTGGTTCATAAGCAATAATTAAACCAAGCACATCCTTCTTCATTAGACCAAAAAGAGATTCTTTTATTTGATTTCTTATCAAATCTAAATGTTCGCCGTCCCTGCTTCTCTCTTTTTCTCCAATACAAAAAATGGGTTCTATTTTGTTATTAAAACAACTTTGCAATTTTAATTTTATTTGTTCATTCGTTTCTCCAAAACCATTTTTCCCATTTCGTCTTTCCGAATGACCAACTAAAACAAAAGATGCCCCCGCGTCTTTCACCATCGGAGCACTAATTTCTCCAGTAAAAGCACCCCTA
>CAZRMR010000001.1:86749-89819 GCA_964601245.1 uncultured Candidatus Saccharibacteria bacterium | reverse complement strand
TCTTCGTGAAAAACATTTTGGGCACCAATAAAAATATTTTTTGATCTTTTTAATTTTGATAAATAATTGAGTGAGGTAAAAGGAGGACAAACAATAACGTCTGTATTTTTTAATTTCTGAGAAGAAACTCTTAGAGAATCAAAAATTTCTTTTGATTCGTAAATAGTGGTTGGATTCATTTTCCAGTTTGCTACTACGATATTTCTTCTTTTCATACTATTATAATACCATAACAAAAACTATTCAGTTTCAGCCCAATTTACTATTTCAAACCCACCAGAAGGGCCAGATGAAAATCTCATATCAACAAGACCGGTATCATATCTCACTTCTCCTCCGCCAGTTATGGTTATTTTGTAAGCAACCATGGCTTTAGCGCTCGTCCCCCCAGACATACTCAACACACCATAAGGTGCAGCGAGAACGACTGCTCCAGAACCTCCATTTATAGAAAGAGCTGGATTACCACCACAACTTGCTCCATAAGGGCAATTATTTGTAGTGATCAGGAGAGGAAAACTGCCAGCTGTTCCAGAGCCAGAAAACTGTCCGTTACCAGAGATACTCACTCTGCCGTCTGAAATTAAAACACCACTTCTTTCTCCATAAGAAGAGGCCAGCCTTACTTTCCCACCTCCACTTACTGTTATATTGCCCGTAACCCAAACTGTGCCAGTAAGAGTAAGAGTACCTCCGCCAGAAATACTTAGATTACCGATTATTTTAACTGGACCCATTGTAGCCCCACTCCAACCAACAGAGACATCTCCGTTTTGAATACCACCCGCAAGAGCTTCATCTTTCCACCCATTTATATTTGAATCTGATATTGGCAAAGGTTGAGCTGGGGGGTCTGATCTTTCGGTATTACATACTTTCCCATTATTCATTGATCCAGTCTGGCAATAAATTGTCCCATATGTATTGGTGCTATTCACCGTATGAGCCCAAGAATCACCACCTTTTGTACCAATATTTAGATAATCATAGCCATCACCAGTTATTTTTGATGCAAAGCCATTCATATAAACTTTAAAATAACTATCTAATGAAATATCAGTCCAAGAAGAACCATATCTACCAGATTTTCCTGATCCATCAGCGAATGTATTGTTTGCTCCCAAAGTATAATATTTGGTTGAATTATTGCCACCATCTAAAACAAACCAGTATTTAACACCCGAAGAAAGTTGAACATAATTGCCAAAAACAGCATCAACCCAACCATAAGAAGTAGAGACAAGACTCGCCGAAAGAGTTGCCGAATCAAGAATGTTTGTAGAAGGAGAATTATTGTTATCAGTAACAATCTTCACGGAAAGATTGCCGGGTAAAGAAGATGTTCTTTTAATATACAAACTTATTTTGTTAAGAGGCCCTGTTCTACCAACAACAAAACTTTGAGCAAAGTCTTGATTTGCAGTTGTATTTCCAAATATTATTTCAGAAGGATTTGGCATTGGGTTCACATTTTCTGTTTCTACACCAAGAGGATCCGAATTCGCAGCTGTTGCCGAACCTGTAATTGTAGAACCTCCATCCCCCGTTATATTGCCATTCGAATAAACATTTCCATCAACAACAGATCCACCATCAATAAAAAACCCACCGTTCCCACTTTGGAGAGCATAATTAAAAGAAACACCTTCTCCAACAACAAGAGAACTTTCAATTTTTCTTTGGTAATCAGAAAAATTTGAAACGGATGATATTATCTTGCCTCCACCTATTTCATCCGAAATTGTTGTCACAGAACTTTCCCCGTCTATCTCTAAAACATTTTGTGAATTTGTCTGAATACCATTTTTTAATCTATAAATGACATCTTCAATTCCAGACTCAGCTAAATAATAACTTTGTTTTGTCATTTTGTAATTTTCCATCGCTTTTATATGTCTGACCGCCGGATTTACGATACCAATAGTAGAAGCTATGGCAAGAGAAACAAAAACAACAACAGCAAAAATCATAACCTGCCCTTTATTTTTTTGTTTTTTTGAATTTAAAAAATACATTTTAATATGATCCTCTTAATATGGCGAAGCTTTTCAGAGAAAAACTCTCGATTTTTGGTCCAGAAATGTTTTCAATTTGTATAAAAACTCTAACACCTTCTGAATTTGAATTGACAACGTGATTAAAAGTTGCAGTTAAAGCATTGACTGAAGAAGGAGTTAGATTAAAAACCTCCCCTCCAGGATTTTTTGTCATTTGCAAAACACCATTTTGTAAGGCAAAAGTTAATGAATAATTTGCATCATTTTCATCTATCCCATTTAAAACCAAAATGCCCGGATTTGAATCAAAAACAGAATTGCTTATATCAACAGACTTAGCGCCTTTTATTTCCCTTATAATTCTTTCCATAGAAACAACAGTAGAAGACTCAACTAATCTGCTTGCCGAAGTAGTTCTATGTAAATTTATTAAAGAAATCAAAGCCTGAACAACAATACCAACTAACACAGTTAGAATAATAGCGTAAATAAGTGTCTCTAAAATTGTTATTCCACTTTGTCTTTTTTTTATCATTTTAGTTGTCAAAAATTTTTGTTATATAAGTTTTAACACTTTTACTATTTTCGCCGTATTTGTCTTGCCAAGAAACAGAAACCAAAACCAATTTTGTACCAGGATCCAAACTACCCCCAGAAGAAACTATGTCACCATTCGCATCTCTGTAAACATCAAAAATCTGAAATTTTCTTTCAAAAATACCTTCCATTTGGACAGATTCGACAGAAGACCACAAATTATTATCGAAAAGAAGATAATAATCAGTAGAAGTGTTTAAATTTTCTATATTATTTTGCCAAGAGTGATCTCTCATTGATTTTATAGCTTCAACTCCCTCCTCAAGAATAAAAGAAGCTGATATAGAATTTCTGCTTTTTATTGCCATATTCAAATAAAATGAGTTAACTGAAATTATAATTATGGCAAAAACAGATATTATAGAAATGGCAACAATAGCTTCAATGACTCCAAAACCAATTTTTTTGTTTTTATAGATTATAAAATTCACAATTTTTTGTTTTACAATTATCATTGTATCACTCCGCTTGAAAGT
>CAZRMR010000001.1:81675-86734 GCA_964601245.1 uncultured Candidatus Saccharibacteria bacterium | reverse complement strand
ACTGTTTTTGATATATTTAGAGAGTCAGTTGGAATAGAGAAAACAACGGTACCATAGTCATCTGTTTTGCCACTCAATCTATCAAAAGTTATTGTTTGAGAACCGCCGTTCAAATTTATGGCGCTTACAAAAACAGGTGATTTAAAAATTATTTCAATATTTGAAGATTCTCCTGAAACATAATTTGTCCCAGAGAAAAGAGTAGCCTTATTTTGTTCTACAAAAACGCTATAAACAGAAGCCCCTTTTGAGGAAACAGCTAAAGATTTTGCTTGTTCAAGCAAAACAATAAAATTTTGGACCTCTCTATCAAGAATTTTTTGATCTTGATCTTTGGGAAAATAAAAAAAACCTAGGAAAATAATAACCGCCAATATTGAAATTGAAATCACTAATTCCAAAAGAGAAAAACCTTTTTTAATATTTTTTTTCATTTAATTAAGCACCGATTACATCAACCAAAGAATAAGTTGGGGCAAGCATTGCAACGGCAAAAATGCCGACGGTTATACCGATAAGAATCATGAGAAATGGCTCTATTATTGTAGATAGGTTTTTGGTTTTTTCTTCAACTTCATTTTCATAATAATCCGCGACATTCTCAAACATTTTTGAAATTTTACCAGTCTCTTCACCGACACTTATCATTTCTGACATAAATATAGGATATAGATTTTCATATTTTGAGAATATAGAAGACATCGTCTCCCCTTTTTCAACATCTACAGCCGATTGGGTTAAAATTTGTTTGTAAAAAACATTTTGAACGACATTTTCAGTAACTTTGATAGCACTAACTATATCAACCCCAGAAGAAACAAGGGAGCCAAGAGTCCTCGCTGTTCTTGCTGAATTTACCTCTTTAACCATCGTAGATATAACCGGGATTTTTAATAAAGAAAAATCTATAATTTTTTTACCTTTTTTAGATTTTGCAAAATAAAACAAAGATACAAATATAACAACAGCAAAACCAAGAACAATGAGAATATTGGACTTTAGAAAATCACTTATAGCTATGAGCACTCTGGTCGCAAGCGGTAAAGGTACATTAAGGCCTTTAAAAGTTTCAGTAATCATCGGAACCATAAAAACCATCATGAGAAAACCAACCACAATCATAAGAACGATGATTATAGTAGGATAAATCATTGCTCCAATAATTTTTTTGTTTAATTTATGAGATTTTTCAAGCTGATTAGCAACGCTTTTCAAGGAATTGGATAATGTACCTGATTCTTCCCCTGCCTTAACCATCGCGCAAAACAAATCAGAGAAGATATCGCTGTGTTTTTTTAAGGCATCAGAAAAAGATTCACCCCTGCTTATGTCTTCAGATATTTGACTAAGTATTTGATTGAATTTTTTATTTCTGCTTTGTTTACCTATTATAGAAATCGCTCTGTTCACCGAAAGGCCAGCATCGATCATAACGGCTAAATTTTTTGCAAAAGAAATTTTTTCTTGTGGTTTTACTTTTTTTATAGAGAAACTAAATTTTATATTTTTTTGAGAAATTTCCTGACAAGAGATAAGTTCGGCCCCCTGACTATGCAAATCAGAATAAAGAGAAGATTTGTCTGTGTACTCCTTTGTTTCTTCAATTTCTTGATTTTCTTTCTTATACTTAAACCTATAAAGCGTCATGTTTATATTATATCAAACAAGAAAAATAAAATTAAAATTTTGTTTATAAAATTATTTAAATATATCGTAAAAATATAATCCGACAAAAAATAAAGTTAGGCCAACCAGAATAAACCAAGCTATTATATTCTGGATTCTTTTCGAATTTTCCTGTTCTTCAGCGAAATCAACTACCTCTTTCCTCTGTCTTAAAAAAATAGAAGAAATAACCGGTATAAATATTAGAAACATATATAAAATAGTACTAAAAGAATCTAAATTCTTAGAAAAAAGTTCAACCAATAAAACAGATACGGCAATTATTATCCCCCAATAATAAGTTTTTGGTCTCCTTATTTCATAATTTTTTGATATGGACACTCTTTTGCTAAACAAAACATAAAGCGCCAATAAACCTAAAAATATACTTATCATATTTCTGTTTTAAAAAATAATTATTCTGAAACGACTCGCAAGACTTCCTCGATAGTAGTAAGACCTTGAGCGGCTTTGAAAATACCATCTTCAAGCATTGTAAGCATTCCCTCCTTTTTTGCCTGAAGTTCAATGTCTTCTGTCGTAGAACCCTTTATAATCAAATCTTTTATAGCATTAGAGACATTCAATACTTCATATATTCCTATTCTGCTCTTAAAACCTTCTTCTCCCGCATCTTTTTTGGGCCTATAAAAAGGCACATTCTCCCAATCATCATTTTTGCCTACTATTTTTTCTTCTTTTAGAGCCTTGAGTACGACTTCCATGTTTACAGCTTTCGATATTGATTCTATTTCAGCTTTAGATAAATAATATTTTTCTTTCTTTTCTGACAACTTTCTGACCAATCTTTGTCCTATAATCACATCTAGTGTTGAGATTATAAGAAACGGCTCCACTTTCATATCTATCAATCTTGGTATTGCTCCAGCCGCAGAATTTGTATGCAAAGTGGAAAGAACCAAGTGACCAGTAAGAGAGGCATTTATTGCAAGAGAGGCTGTCTCGTTGTCTCTAATTTCTCCAACCATTATTATATCTGGGTCCTGACGAACTAAAGCCCTAAGACCCGAAGCAAAAGAGAGACCGATCTCTGGTTTTACTTGTGTTTGATTAACTCTTTTCATTTGATATTCTACTGGGTCTTCAATTGTTGAAATATTTACATCTGGTGTATTCAAAATATCAAGCATTGTATAGAGAGTTGTTGATTTACCACTTCCGGTAGGACCAGTCGTTAGTATCATACCAGTCGTGTGCTGAAGTGATTTGTGTAACAAATCTAGAGCTTCTCCGTGAAAACCAAGAGATTCTAGAGTAAAACCAGAAGCTGATTCCCTCAAAAGACGCATAACTGTTTTTTCTCCGTAATAAACTGGTAGAGTAGAAACACGAAAAGAAACTTTTTCACCATCCATATCAATTTTGAACCTACCATCTTGAGGCAATCTTTTTTCGTCAAGTCTTAGATTAGATAAGACTTTTATTCTGGCTGTTAGAGAATGACCTATATGTTTTGGTAAAATCATTGCGTCATGCAAAAGTCCGTCGATTCTGTATCTTATCAGAATTTGATCTTCCAAGGGTTCTATATGAATATCTGAAGCATTTTGGATTATGGCATGTTTTAGAAGAGTGTCGACAATTCTAACAACAGGTAATTCTTCAGCCATTTTTTTAAGATCACCTTCTGAAGCTTCTTCTGTTGAAATTTTTTCAGTTATAGCTTTTATTTCATCAGAATCACTTTTTATTATGTCCCCAAACTCATCCTTTAGATTTTTTTGATATTGAATAAGAGCATTTCTTATTGATTCTGAGTCTGTGAGACGAGGCAATATTTTTAAGCCAACTTTTTTCTTTATAGAATTTAGAGCTTGTAGGTCATCTGTATCGAGCATGGCAACTTCAAGAGTGTCGTCTTTTTTCTCAAAAGCCACCACATTGTGCTTTCTCGCGATTGGTTCTGGAATTAGATTTAATATATCTCTGTCTAAAGTCTGACCCTTAAGATTTACAAACGGAATACCTAAAATATAGGCATGAATTCTCCTTAGATCATCTTCAGAAAATTTACCCCTTGCAACCAAGATATCGCTTAGAGTCTTTTTTCTTGATTTTGCTTCTCTTTCTATATCATCAACCTCTGCGCGCGAAATCAACCCGGCATCGGTAATAAAATCTTTTATTTGTGAATCTTCTACTCGCATAA
This sequence comes from uncultured Candidatus Saccharibacteria bacterium, assembly GCA_964601245.1. Lineage (GTDB taxonomy): Bacteria > Patescibacteriota > Minisyncoccia > Phycocordibacterales > WO2-35-19 > CAZRMR01. The sequence continues at coordinate 82,899 of CAZRMR010000001.1, read as the reverse complement.
TTTATATAATTGAAGATTAATTATATCAAAATAAAAAAAACAAAAGAAAAACTTTGTTTATAAATAAACAAATGCCCCGGTCCGCGCAAGCGCGAACCGGGGCAAGGGACGAAATGTACGAAGGGACAAAGAGTCTTAGTTACGAAAGAAGAAACGGCAATTGACATTCCAGGTAAAGTCGAAGCCGAGGCGATAGAGGCTGACTTGCCACTGTATACGATCGCGATCCACTCTGATAACCAAGACACCTCCATAGTAGCCTTCAACAAAGAAGAAGTTCCCTCGGCCGTCTGTTCTGATACCAACATCTTCACCTGCTTCTTGTCGCTCGATGAGCGATTCAATGGTGGGTAGAGTTGTGGTATGGCCGCGTTCTTTGAGAGTCTGAGAGAGATGTGCGATATCTCCTGTTACTCCTAAGAATCTTTCTACTACCCGCTTAAAGGTGCTATTCTCTGTGAGTTGCAGAACCGAGAACCTGCTATCAGTCTGATCAAACTGGTTACTGGGAAGCAAGCAGTCGAGGTCTTCGTCTCGGTAGTAATACCGTGACGTGTTCGTAAAGCAGTCGCTAGTTTTCTTTCCGGTGACAGCCTGAGTGGCGGTAGTCTTGATGAGAGCAGGGAGTAACACAGACTTTTCCTCCACCCTCTTCGTCACAATTTCCATCTCACCCCTCAAAAACCGACCCACTCCTTCCAAACCACCGAGTTTGTTCACCACCGCTTCCATTGTTCCCCAATCCATCGTCGGGTATTTCATTTCGAACTCCTTCCGACTGTTAGTCGGTATTTTTCTCCAATCTGTTAGATTGAAGGCCAAATTTAATTGGCTGATTTTCAAATTCCAAAGCTAGAAGATGGACATCCCACCATAGCTTTCTACATAAATTATAAGCCCAAAAAACTCATTTTGTCAAGTGAAACGTTTTTAAACCCTATCACGTGATTTGTTTCTAATTGTCGAGATTAGATATTTTCTAGGATTTTGATCAAGATCAATAAAATCGTCGGCTGCTTCTATCAATTTTGCAGAGGATGATCTACCAAAAGAAGCGACTTCGACTTGGCATCCACTATTTTTTAAATATTCTATCAAAGGCACGAAGTCTCCATCTCCGGTTATCAAAATAACAGCATCTAATTTTGGTGAGAGTTTTATGGCGTCAATTGCCAAGCCAACATCCCAATCCCCCTTTTTTGCTCCACCAGCAAAAATTTGCAA
>CAZRMR010000001.1:80120-81606 GCA_964601245.1 uncultured Candidatus Saccharibacteria bacterium | reverse complement strand
ATCAAAAAATCCTTTTTCTTCACCACTTTCTGTTGTTATAACGTAAGCTATTGCTCTTGTTAAAAATCTTCCACCTAAACAATCTTTGACCACTTGACCAAAATTTACTTTTGAACCATATATATTTTTAGCGCTATGATATAAATTTTGTGTATCTATAAAAACGCCAACTCTTTGGTTTTTATGTTTTATTACGCTCATTTATTAAAATTTATTAAAATTAAATTACTAAAAATAGACCAGTTTAATTATAACACTGATTAATTACAAAAATACTTATTAAAGTTAATCAAGTATAAAACCTTCACCAACAGAAATTTTGGGTAATTTAAAAAATATAGCTGAATTTATTTTTTGAGACCAAGCTTCTTAACAAGAGCATTGTATCTTTTTATATCTTTTTTCTCCAAATATTTCATATGTGCCTTTCTTTCCGCCACCAACCCTAAAAGACCTCTGCGAGAATGTTTATCTTTTGTATTTTTTTTCAAATGAAGAGCCAAATCGTCAATTCTTTTAGAAAGCACAGCAACTTGAACCTCTGGGCTACCAGTATCCTTGTCGTGAAGAGCCACTTCTTTTATTATTTTTTGCTTTTTACTCTTTGTTAACATTGCCTTAAAAGCATATCATAAACACCATTTTTTTGCAAATTTTTATATTATTTCAAAATTTAATTATTTATCTATTCAAAATCTCTTTTTTGCTTCTGATAAGCCTCAGCATATCTACCACCTAAGCTCAACAATTCATCATGTTTCCCTTTTTCAACTATTTCCCCTTCGTGCAATACTATTATTTCATCGGCTCGTTTTATTGTTGAAAAATTATGAGAAATTAAAACAGCCGATATGGTATTCGGAAGATTTTCTATTTGATTAAATATTATATCTGCAGAATCAGCGTCAATTGATGCTGTCGGTTCATCAAGAACCAAAAATCTTTTTCCTTTATAAAAAGCTCTAGCAATTGCAAGTTTTTGTCTTTGACCTTTTGATGGTTCAATGCCCCCAAACTCAACCCCTATCATGTTTTCGTATTTATCTTTTAACTCTTCTACAAAACCAGAACTAGTACTTTTAATAGCAGAATCTTTTACCAAATCAAGATCAATCTTTCCTTCAACGTCTCCTACAGCTATAGATTCCTTAACACTAAAATTATAGGTAGTAAAATCTTGTAACAAAATTCCCATATATTTCCACCATTCTTCTATGTCGATTTCTCTTAAATCAACTCCATTGACAGTTATTTTTCCTTTTGAAGGATCATGTATTCTCAAAAGTAAGCGAACGATTGTAGATTTTCCTGCAGCATTATTGCCGACCAAACCAATTTTCTGTCCTGGTTTAATTGAAAAAGATATATTTCTCAAAACAAATTTGTCTTGTCCTGGGTATTTAAAAGAAACGTTTTCAAATACAACTTCTGGGGCATTTTCAAAAGATATTTTTTTTGGTTTTTTCGAATGTTTTAATATATTTTT
>CAZRMR010000001.1:75396-80092 GCA_964601245.1 uncultured Candidatus Saccharibacteria bacterium | reverse complement strand
AAAAATATCAAAAATATCAGTTACATAAAGATTTCTTTCAAGAATTCTTGCTGTATTTGAAAGCATGCTTGAAGTCCAACCACTAACCCTATTTAAAGTCTGAAAAGCAAAAACTACAGTACCTATAGCAATAGCTCCGGCCACTGCCTCATTTATAATAATAGCAATCCCAACAAAAAGGCCTATAGCAGCAAAAAGGCTTGAAGAAGTTTTCATTATGGTTTTGAGATGCTCTGCAGAAAGTTGTTCGGAGGTAAATTTGTGTAATATATTACTTATATTTTTAAGAAATTTTGAATTAGCTTGATATAATCTCGCGTCTATAACCGATAATTTGTGCATAAAAAACCTTCTTAAATCTTGATATCTTCTTTGTTCTGAACTATTTTTAGCCCAAATACCCCAAATACGACCTCCATGCTTTATTTCAATCCAAAAATCTGGTATTGATGTTACAAAAACAAGCAAAAACACTCTCCAGTCTATTGTCGCGGCGGCAATTGATCCAACAACTATGCCACAAAAAATTTCTAAATTTTGAATTTGAGCATCAACTATATTTATTATTGGATAAATACCATTATTAAACGCTCTTTGAAGTCTGTCTTGAAATTTTGAATCTTCATATTGCGCAATATCAAAAGATCCTCTTTTTTTTAATGCCATAATTTCAAAAAGATCTTGAATCTTTAAAAAAAGATGTCTATCCAAAAAAGAAATTACATTTCTAATAAGGGTAGGAACAATTGTTAAGGTGGCGAAAAGTATTAAAGCGGGAAAAGCCACAGAAACATCTTTAATTTCTACACCTTCTATTATTTTATCTATTAATTTACCTAGGGCTTGAGCAGAAAAAACCGGTATAACTCCCACGATCATTGTCAAAATAATCATTCCAGAAAAAAGAAATGGCATATTTTGAAATAGAATTTTAGAAATTCTTCCAGAATTCTTTAACAAATCTTTGAAATTTTTAATACTACTTTTATTTTTTTCTTCTTCCATATGAAGAACAATGTTACCACATATAGAGTTATTCTAAAATATTGTGAGACATTAGGGTGTGATACAATAAATGTGTAATGCAAGATTTAAATAATTTAAAAAGGCAATTTCTGGAATATATAGAGATAGAGAAAGGCCGTTCACTTTTAACTGTTGAAAATTATGACCGCTATTTAAGCCGTTTTTTGGAATTTTTAAAAAGCAAAGACCCTAAAGACATAAACGATAATTCTGTCAGAGAATTTCGTCTTTGGCTAAATAGACAACCAACTCATAAATTAAAATCAAACGAAACTCTTTCGCGAAGAACTCAAAATTATTACCTCATAGCTCTTCGTGCATTCTTAAAATATCTTGCCAGACAAGGTATTTCATCTATGTCACCAGAAAAAATCGAATTGGCCAAAACCGGAGAAAGATCTCTTGATCTGATAACTTATAGCGAATTAGAAAGATTACTCAAATCCCCTACTGGCGACAATTTGAAAAGTCTGCGTGATAAAGCAATTCTGCATCTTCTATTCTCTACAGGTCTTCGTGTGTCAGAATTGTGTTCTCTTGATAGAGATATAGATTTAAATAAAGATGAACATTCTATTCGTGGCAAAGGAGGAAAAGTGAGAGTGGTCTTCTTCTCTGACGAAGCCAAGAAGGCTTTAAAAAATTACTTGGAAAAGAGAAAAGATTTGAATGATGCAATGTTTATTCAATTGTCCAGAAATATAAAACCGAAAGCTAAAGGAGAAGATATGAGAATAAACAAAAGAAGTGTGGCTAGAATTATAAAACAATACGCCATAAAGGCTGGGATATCAAAAAAAGTGACCCCTCACACAATGCGACACATGTTTGCTACTGATTTACTTTCAAATGGTGCCGATTTGCGCTCCGTCCAAGCGCTTCTTGGCCACTCAAACATTAGCACCACCCAGATTTATACTCATGTGACGGACAAACATCTACACGACATCCACAAAAAATTTCATAATAAAAGATCTTAAACAGAAAATAAAATATTTCTCGAATGAGATTCCCGAACCTGTGAAAAGGTGGGGACAAAGAAATTTTTAGCAAAAAATTTCTGTCTCGAATAAGAGAAGTTATTTTTGTTTTCTGTTATTATATACACATGAAAATCATATCTTGGAATGTAAATGGTTTACGGGCAGTGCATAAGAAGGGGCTTTTTTTGCCTTTTATTGATAAATACAAGCCGGATATTATTTGTTTGCAGGAAACAAAATCAAAACAAGAACAAAACAAGATAGACCTTCCCCACTATGAAGAATATTGGAATTCTGCTGACAGAGCTGGTTATAGCGGAACAGCAATTTTTACAAAGCATAAACCACTTTCTGTTAGTTTTAACTTCCCAGAAGATTTGGCCAAGAAATATAAATTGGAAGATGATGGTTTTGGAAACCCAAATAATGAGGGCCGTGTTTTGACAGCTGAATTTAAAGATTTTTTTCTTGTAAATGTTTATACTCCAAACTCCAAACAAGATTTGAGTCGTCTAAAACTTCGTCATGAAAAATGGGATAAGGCTTTTTTGGAATATGTGAAAGGTTTAGAATCTGCCTCGGGTGGAAAACCTGTTATATTTTGCGGTGATTTAAATGTGGCTCATACGGCTGATGACTTAGCTAACCCAAAACAAAATGAAGGTGAGCATGGTTTTACAAAAGAAGAGAGAGAAGGTATAGATAGAATAATAGAAGCTGGTTTTGTTGACACTTTTCGTCATTTTACAAAAGGAAATGGAAATTATACTTGGTGGACTCATTTTGCAAACGCGAGAGCAAGAAATGTTGGCTGGAGAATAGATTATTTCTTTGCAAGCCAAAGTTTAATGCCAAAAATAAAAAGTTCAAAAATTTTGTCAGAGATAATAGGATCTGATCATTGTCCAATACTTTTAGAAATAAAGAACAAAAATGCAAAAAAACATTAAAAAAGGATTTACTCTTGTTGAAATTTTAGTTGTGATAGGAATAATAGGAATATTATCGTCTGTAACACTTATATTATTAAACAAAGCAAGAAGTTCTGCTTCTCTCGCCAGAGCTAAAACAGAATTTAAAAGTCTAGAAACAGCAATAAATTTTTACTACGAAGATAATGGGAGTATGCCAGAAGATGTAAGTAGAGATCTTCCACCCGGATTAGAAGTTTATTTGTCTGGTGGAGATTGGCCAAATGCTCCTTGGCCAGGAACAGTCTACGACTGGGACAATTGGGAAGATCCCGATAATCCAGAAGAGAGAATATATCAAATAAGTGTTAGATTTTGCCCATTAAACGAACCAGAAAACTGTCAATTCCCAGAAGAAGATTGGGCAGAAAATTTTGATTATTATAGTGCTCTATATTATTGTGTCTCAGGAAATTGTAGATCTCATATATCTAAACCAATAGACCACCCTGGTTATTGTGTAAATTGTTAGTATAAAAATTAAATAGCAGATTTATAAAAATTCTAAGAAAAAAAGATTAGTCAAAATAATCTAATTAAAAAACCACCCAGATGCGGTGGAGTTTTTCGCATGACAGGGTGGCTTTTCGTCACAAGACGAGAAAAGAACAAGCTTTTCCAGCGCCACTTCCACCAAACAACTATCATTCATTTTTAAACTTATGAAAAGCGTTATTGTTGCGTAGTAAAAGTGACGCTGGGCTAAAGATAAATCCAGTTGAACGCGCGAATTTCATAGGGTCTGTAATGATATCCCAAATAAATATTTTGAGTGAGAATATATATACCTATTCCCTATTTATCAACCAAATTTTCTTCAAAAGCATTACAAAGAACTAATGCTAATTATTGTTGTCTTTTAAAAAATATTAGCTATGTCTGATATAAATTTTATGTCCTTAAAAATAAATGTAAAGGACATATTGTGGATAACATCTTTTTATTCAACATTAATTCACAAAATGTTTGTCTCTTATCTCTTTTATTTTTCCATTCTCTTCCTCTTCCCTCTTCTTTTTACCCATTTCTCCCAATTCCTTAAGTTCTTTTTCTGTTATTTTTGAAAGTTTTAAAGTTTTTTCTTTCAAATACTCAAAATTGTTCAGAGAAGGATCATCTAATACATCCTCTAACAAAGCATTTAATATAAAACCAATTTTGGGTCCGGGCCCTATGTTAAGGATTTCCATGATTCCCTTTCCGTCAATTTTAAGCATACCAACAGATATGGGGTCCATCATAACCTCATCTATCATAGCTTGGTACTTTCTTAATCTGTATGGATTTTCTTTTGGTCTACCCATCCCTATCCTGTCACAAATTCTTACGTTTATAAGATCCCAAATATTTTCCTTACCAACCTTTGCTATAATTCTTCTTACAGCAGAATGTGTTATCTGATCCGTATCAGAAAAAAACATGTGCCACCTTACCATGTTTGAAACTTTATCTATTGTTTCACGTGAAAATTTTAAGTCCTCTAGTATTTTTTTAGTTACACGTGAACCCAAAACTTCGTGTCCATAAAAAGTCCATTGTTTTGCTTTATTGTCCCATCTTTTAGTCATAGGCTTAGCTATATCATGTAAAAGAGCGGCTAGTCTCACGTGTAACGGAAAATTTTTATCTGCAGAATGTTGAACAGTTTTTAATAGGTGGGTCCAAACATCATAAGAATGAGCCTTATTTTGCTCCACACCAATAGTTTTTTCCAAT
>CAZRMR010000001.1:70195-75343 GCA_964601245.1 uncultured Candidatus Saccharibacteria bacterium | reverse complement strand
ATTTCTTTAATAAACCGAGTCCTCCACTAGGATCGGGGGACATTATGATTTTAACAAATTCATCTCTTATCCTTTCTTTTGAAATATTTTTTAAAATATCCTTATTTTTCAATATTGATTTTTCTGTTTCTACATCTAAAACAAAACCGAGTTCCACATGAAACCTGATGGCCCTCAATATCCTAAGACCATCTTCTGAAAATCTTTCATCAGCATTACCAACAGCTCTTATTAAACCTTTTGATAAATCAGAAATCCCATTAAAAGGATCGACAACTTCTCCAGTTTCTGGATCATAAGCTATTGAGTTTATAGTAAAATCACGTCTCTTTAGATCATCTAATATATCTTTACTAAATTTAACACTATCAGGTCTTCTATGATCAGAGTAATCGCTTTCTAACCTGTAGGGGGTAACCTCTATTATTTTGGCACTTAAATTATCTTCATTTTTATTGTCTTTGGACAAAAATTCATCGTCTTGTATCAAAACACCAACTGTACCAAATGAATTTTCATAAAATGTCTTTAAAAATAAGGGTATTATTTGATCTGGAGTGGCATTTGTAGTTATATCCCAATCTTTAGGGATCCTCCCCATAAACAAATCTCTAACACAACCACCAACCAAATATGCCTCGAAGCCAGCATTTTTAAGCTGTTTTGTTACATAAGAAACATTTTCCGGTATTTGAAATTTTTCTATTTTAGCTTTCATTATAATTTTATTAGGCGCGCCCGCTAGGATTCGAACCCAGAATGACGGTTCCGAAGACCGTTGTGATATCCATTTCACCACGGGCGCATATTAAAATAATAACACAAAAAGAGAGAAAATCCGCGCTTGCGCCGCGAAATTTTGAGCACAAAGAAAAACAAATTAGTGCGGCTAGGGAGAATCGAACTCCCGTCTCATCCTTGGCAAGGACGTGTCCTACCACTAAACGATAGCCGCTTCAAGTAACATAAATTGTTACTCAATAAATCTATCACAATTATTTAAAAAACAAAATAGTTCCTTGAGCGAGATTCCGGAACCTGTGAAAAGGTGACCTGCCGGTAATGCCTTGCATTGCAAGACGGGCGGGGGACAAGGAAAATTTTAGCAAAAATTTTCCGTATCAAGCGAAAGAAGCTATTTTGTTTTTTAAATTATTAATTTGTCTTAAAAATGCTAAAATGTCTTTGTGTTATAATTAGTCTTATTGATTTAGCAAAAAACCTTAAAAATGTGGATAACTTTGGGGACATTGTGTATAAGTCAAAGTCTCTAACCAAAATTAAAAAGAACATTTTAACCCAAAATGGCTAGAAATAAGGATTTTTTAAAAGACTTATTATTTTATGGCTAAACACAACGAAATAGGGCAAATAGGGGAGGATATAGCCTCAAAATATATTGAAAATAATAGTTTTTCGATTGTTTGTAAAAATTACAGAAAGAAATGGGGGGAGATAGATATTGTGGCAGAAAAAGACAATGTCTTTCATTTCATTGAAGTAAAAACTGTTAGCAGAAATAGTTATGGAAATAAATTTGAACAAGAAATCAATAATTATAGACCAGAAGACAACATACATTTCTCAAAAATAAAGCGACTAAAAAGAGCAATAGAGACTTATTTGCTTGAGAAATTTAAAAAAGAGCCTATTTGGCAATTTGACATTATTTGTGTATTTTTAGATCATGAAAAACGAGTGGCTAAGGTAAAATTTATGAAAAACATAATTTTATGATAGGATATTTGAGTAAGATCAAATTAAGCATAGTCTTAGCCAATAAATTCGGGGTGTAGTACAGTGGTAGTATATACGCTTTGGGAGCGTAGGATCCGAGTTCGATTCTCGGCACCCCGACCAGATATGTTATTATCTCTTTTATGCCAAAAAAGATCTACGGAATAAAAAAAGAGATAGATAAAAAAACAAAAGAGAAATTAAAAGATTACGACAATCTAACTTCTCAACTTCTTTTTAACAGGGGAATAAAAAATAAAGAAGAAGCTAAAATATTTTTGGAACCAGATTTTGTAAATCACTTACACAATCCATTTCTTCTAAAAGATATGGATCTAGCTTCAGATAGGATAATAAAAGCAATAAAAAATAATGAAAGAATAGGTGTATGGAGTGATTATGATGCAGATGGTATACCCGGAGGCGCACTTTTGCATGATTTTTTTAAAAAAATAGGATTTACAAATTTCATAAATTATATACCAAACAGACACAGTGAAGGTTATGGCCTAAACAAAGAGGGGATAGAAGAATTGGCCAAACCAGAAAAAGGTGATGGTGTTAAACTTTTGATAACAATAGATTGTGGCATAAGAGATAATGAAGAGATTTTGCACGCAAAAAATTTGGGAATAGATACAATTATAACCGATCACCACGAACCCGAATCAAAAGAAAGCAAAAATGGTAAACCAATTCAAGAATTGCCAGATGCTTACGCGATAGTAAATCCAAAAAGACATGATTCAAAATATCCTGAAAAAATATTGTGCGGAACTGGTGTAGTTTGGAAATTGATAGAAGCCATTTTAAAAAAAGAAAGAGATTTTATGAAAGAAGGTCAAGAAAAATGGCTACTTGATCTTGTGGGTATAGCCACCCTTTCAGATATGGTACCACTAACAGGAGAAAATAGGGCATTGGCTTATTTCGGATTATCCGTTTTAAGAAAAACAAAGAGGGTCGGTTTAAATAAACTTTTTTCTCATCTGAGAATAAATAAAAGTCATTTAAATGAAGATGACATTGGTTTTCTTGTAACACCAAGAATAAACGCCGCTTCCAGAATGGGACATCCAAAAGATGCCTTTGATCTTTTGGTCGCAGAAAATGAAGCAGAAGCAGACATTTGTGTGAGACATTTAGATAACATAAACAATGAAAGAAAAGGAATGGTCGCAAGCATATCAAAAGAAGCCAAAAAAATGTTAAAAGAAAAATTGCAAAACTTCGGAGAGAAATCAATCATAGTCTTGGGTAATCCAGATTGGCGACCAGCGCTTCTAGGGCTTGCGGCCAATTCAATCGCAGAAGAATTTAATCGGCCAGTTTTTCTTTGGGGTAGGGAAAACGGTGATGTTATAAAAGGATCTTGTCGTTCAGATGGGGTAGTTGATTTAGTAGAAATAATGGAGAGATCAAAAAATATTTTTATTGAATTTGGTGGTCACAAATTTTCTGGAGGATTTTCGATCGAATTTGAAAATGTCCACATATTAGAAGAAACACTTATAGAAGCAAGTACCCACGCGACATCAAACGAACAAAATATTTTAGTCGATAAAGAAATGAATATAAAAGAAGTAAACGAAGAAACGGTCTCAAAAATTTTAAAACTATCGCCATTTGGAGTAGGGAACGAAAAACCTATTTTTATTTTTAAAAATATTATTCCAGAAAAAATAAACCGCTTCGGGAAAAACAAGGAACATTTATCAATTATTTTTAGAGACGGAAATTATACCACCAAAGCAATTTCTTTTTTTACTCACCCAGATCAATTTGGAGAAAAATTAAAAGAGGGGATTAAAACAAACGTTGTCGCCAATATTGAAAAATCTTTTTACAACGGCTCATCCGAAATTCGCCTCCGCATCATTGATTTTTTCTGATAAAATCTAATCATGAAAAAATTTACAATTTACACAGACGGATCATCAAGAGGAAATCCTGGACCGGGAGGATGGGGAGCTATCATTTTTTACGAAAATGATAGTAGTAAGGGAGAAATAGAAAGTAGTATGGTAAGAGAAATCGGGGGCAGAGAAGAGATGACAACTAATAATAGAATGGAAATGACAGCGGTAATTGAGGCACTAAAAAATGTTTCCACTCTTAAACAAACTGAAAATAACAACGAAGATATTGCTATAGAGATTTTTGCTGATTCAGAATATTTAATAAAAGGAATTACTCTTTGGATAAAAAATTGGCAAAGAAACAATTGGAAAACTAAAGACAAAAGAGAAGTACTGAATCGGGATTTATGGCAAGAACTTTTACTACAGACAGAAAATAAAAATATAGAATGGAAAAAGGTTTTAGGTCATTCCGGCCATAAACTAAACGACAGATGCGACGAGATAGCTACAAATTTTGCTGACAACAATAATATATATTTATACAAAGGGGCAAAAAACGGCTACCAATATGTTTCATAGAAACAAAAACTTTTTTGTCACAAGTTTTGATGTGTAAATAAAATCCTAAAAAGGTTTAAATACGATGTATCAAATAATTGTTTCATTTATTTTAGGTATTGCTTTTGAGCTTATTTTTAAAGCTAATTTGGCTTTCATCTTTTTTATTTTGATTGTTTCATTTTCTCTTTATCTTATTTTGATGAGAGAGCAAAAATCAAAAACAATTTTTTTATGCGTATTATTTTTTTGTTTTGGTATTTTAAGAACAGAGATTTCAAACACAGAACCAGATCAGCACCTTGTCTCTCAAGTAGGACAAAATATTTCTTTTGAAGGTACAATAACAAAAGAACCAGACGTAAGAGAATCTTCAACTCGTTATACAACTACTATAAGATCTTATTTTTCTCCGGAGTATCCACAGAAATGCACTGATATTTTCTTGCTAGAAAATTCTTCATGCTCGCCTCGGCCAGGCTCGCAAGGCATTTCTGCAGACACTTCTACGAAAAATAGAAACATTTCAGATATTATAAAGGAAAATAATATTGATGCGAAAAATAATCCAACTATTCTTTTGATCGCTGACAGATTTCCTGAATTTAGATATGGAGACCAAATAAGAGTTTCAGGTAAACTAAGTTTACCCAAAAATTTCACAAACAAAAATGGGGGACAATTTGATTATGTTTCTTATCTAAAAAAAGATGGGATAAATTTTTTGATAAGTTATCCTGAAATAGAAAAACTAACAAAAAAAGAAACAGGTTTTTGGACAGATAAAAAAGAAAAAATTTTTTCTTCACTTTATTCTTTTAAGAATTTTTTGGTGGATAAAATTTCGGAAGTTACACCCGAACCAAATTCAGCTCTCACATCTGGAGTTATATTTGGAGCAAAAAAATCTTTAGGAGAAAATTTAACAGAAGATTTCAGAACGGTCGGCTTGATACATATAATTGTTTTGTCTGGATATAATCTAACAATT
>CAZRMR010000001.1:69918-70168 GCA_964601245.1 uncultured Candidatus Saccharibacteria bacterium | reverse complement strand
TCTTTCTTTTTTAAACAAAAGAAACTTAAGTTTTATAATCTCAACAATTGCAATAATTTTATTTTCAATAATGGTCGGACTAGGAGCCACAATAATCAGAGCAGGAATAATGGCGCTCATCGCAATCTTAGCAAGATTTTTAGGAAGACCAGCAGATGCCATGCGCTGGCTTTTTATCGCTGGATTTTTAATGCTTCTTTGGAATCCTTTAATTCTTTTTTACGATCCATCATTTCAACTTTCTTTTATG
>CAZRMR010000001.1:57212-69879 GCA_964601245.1 uncultured Candidatus Saccharibacteria bacterium | reverse complement strand
TTTTCTCCACACATTTACAAATTTATATCTGAAACAAAATTACAAAAATTCATACCAGAAAAATTTGGGTTTAGAGAAATAATTTCCTCCACTTTTGCTGTTCAGTTTTTCGTATTGCCAATGATAATAAAAATGTCTGGCAATTTTTCTATAATTTCTTTTATTATAAATCCTTTAGTTTTACCCATCATACCAGTCCTTATGGCTTTTGGAGCTCTTACCGCTTTTATAGGAATTTTTTCAAAAATAATTTCTTGGCCTTTTGGTACAATTTCTTATTTAATTTCTGAAATAATAATAAAAATTACAGAATTTTCTGCTAACCTCCCTTTTTCTTCAATACAAATAAAATCAGTCCCGACTTTGCTAATTTTTGTTTGGTACACGGTTTATGGAGTTTTGTATTGGAAATTAAAAGTAAAAAAAACTACTCTGTCGCTTTGTGAAATTTTGTTCAATCACTTCCCAATTTAGATTTTCAAAAAAGTCTTCAATGTATTGTTTTTTGCCAGAAGGCTCATAATCCGCCACAAAAGAATGCTCCCACATATCTAAAGCCAAAATAGGGGAACAGTCTTGCAGTTGTCCTAAATGCTGTTCATCAACCCAAGCATTTAAAAACCTGTTTTCTTTTTTATCAAAATATAAAATAGCCCACCCAATACCACGGGTTGAAGCCATTGTTTTAAAATAATAAAGCCATTTTTGGAAATCGCCGAAATCTTCTATTACTTTTTGTTTTAGAATGCTATCTTCATTTAAATTTTTTGATCCACCAGAAAGAGACTGAAAATAGATCTCGTGATTTCTCATGCCATTGTATTCAAAACCAAATCTTCTCTGAGTTTCAGAGATGGCGTAAGAGTTCATCTCTTTGTTTAAACTCATTTCTTCTATCTTTTCCAAAATTAGATTGCTGTTATTTACATATCCTTGATAAAGCTTAAGATGTTCCTCAATTGTTTTTTCACTTAAACCTTTTAATTTTCCTATATTAAAATTTTTTGCTTCAAATTTTTTCATTTTTTTGCTTATTTAAGTAATATTTTTATTCCGCCCCCTCCCCTTCGGGGAGGGGGTTTGGGGGTGGGGTTTATTTTGTATAATATTATCATAAATGACCAAAACTCATAAAATAAAATTAGGTGCTCTTGTTATTTTGCTTATTGTTGCTATCTTCTCCGCATATCTTGCATTAAAAACAAGTTCCAACACTTTGGTAGTCGCTTTTTTAAATGTCGGTCAAGGAGACGCTATTTTCATTAACTCCCCAAGTGGCAACCAAATGCTTGTCGATGGAGGATCGGGAAGACAAATACTTGGAGAATTAGGAAGAGTGATGCATTTTTATGACAAAAATATTGATATTGTTTTGGCTACTCATCCAGATATGGATCATATAGGGGGACTAAATGATGTCTTTGATAAATATAAAATTGATTTATTTGTAGAACCCGGAGTCGAATCAGATTCTTCTATTTATCAAGAACTTAAAAAAAGGGTCGGCATTGAGAAATATAATTATATCGAAGCGAGGAGAGGTATGACTATAGATTTTGGAGATGGAGTTTTTTTTGAAATTCTTTTTCCGGTTTTTGACCCAAAAAATATAGAAACAAACAACGCCTCTATCGTTGGCAAACTTATTTATGGCCAAAATGAGTTTCTTCTAACAGGTGATTCGCCCCAAAAAATAGAAGAGTATTTGGTTTCCTTGGAAAAAAATAAGTGCCAAGGTTCAACCTTGCCATGTTTTGGGAGACTCGAGAGCGATGTTCTAAAAGCGGGGCACCATGGTTCAAAGACCTCAACTAGCCAAGCTTTTGTTTCAGCTGTTTCTCCGCAATATACCGTTATATCAGTAGGCAAAGACAACAAATATGGTCATCCTAATCAAGAGATTTTGGATATTTTAAATAACTTTGGCACTAAAATCCTGCGCACCGACAAACAAGGAATGATCATATTTACAAGCAACGGAACAGAACTTATATTAAAAAATTGAATATTAAAGATTGATTCAATATTTTTATATCAATCCTGCTTCTTTGAGAGTGGTATAAGCGCCTTTTTTTTGAATTGTTTTGATAGCTTTGGCAGAAAGATTTAATGTCAAAGTTTTGTTAATTTCAGGCACAAAAATACGCTTCTTTTGTAAATTTGCGTATCTTCTTTTTACTCCAGTTGGATTGAATTGAGTAGCACGAGTACGGTTTGAATAACCGCCCCCCATCTTTGATGATTTTCCTGTTATTTGACAAGCTTTTGCCATAATGCCAAGCATGTTATCATAAGCTTTAAATATTGGCAACATTAATTATCAAAATAAATAAATGGAATTCGTATTCGTTATAGCAATCTTAATAATGTCTGTAGTCGTACACGAAGTATCTCATGGATATATGGCTTTGGCTTTGGGTGATCCAACAGCAAAATATGAAAACAGATTGACCTTAAACCCAATCTCTCATCTTGATCCAGTAGGTTCTTTTTTGGTCCCTCTTTTGGGTTTTTGGGTAGGAGGATTCATAATAGGATGGGCTCGACCAGTACCTTTCAACCCCTATAACTTAAAAAATCAGAAATGGGGAGAAGCTTTGGTCGCTCTTGCTGGACCTTTATCAAATTTGGCTTTAGCTTTAATTTTTGGATTAATTCTTAGGTTTTCGGTGGGGCAAGAATTGATGAATGGAGCATTTTTAAGTCTAGGAAATTTTGTTGTTCTCATAAATATAACTTTGGCAATTTTTAATCTTATCCCAATTCCACCACTTGATGGATCTAAAATATTGAGTTCAATATTGCCTTATAAAGCTCAAAATGTGTTTAGAAACATAGAAAGTTTCGGCTTAATATTCGTATTTATTTTCGTATTTTTATTCTGGCAAATGGTAAGCCCTTTTATAATTTTCCTATTTAAACTCATTGTCGGTTTTGGTATATAATTAAAAAACTTGCATATTTTTGGCTTTTATATTAGATTATTGCCATTGCTTTCTGTTTGTTTAAAAAACAAATAAACAAACTTTAAGCTTTTTTGATGACAATTTATGACCACCATAAATCAGCTTATAAAAAGAAAAAGAAAAATAATAAAACCGAAATCAAAAGCAGTGGCTTTGACTTATGGATTTAACACATTAAAGAACAAACCTGTTTATTACAATTCTCCTTTCAAAAGAGGTGTCTGTGTAAAAGTGACAACAAAAACACCAAGAAAACCTAACTCTGCTATAAGAAAAATTGCCAGAGTAAGATTAACAAACGGAACAGAAGTTACCGCTTATATTCCAGGTATTGGTCACAATCTTCAGGAGCACTCTGTTGTTACAGTAAGAGGGGGTAGAGTTAAAGACATTGGTTTGAGATACACCATAGTGAGAGGAAGACTTGATGCTTCTGGTGTTGAAAAAAGAGCCACATCTAGATCAAGTTATGGTGTAAAAAAACCTAAAGCCACAAAATAATTTAATTCATGAGAAGAAAAGTAAAAAATAAAAATATAGTAAAACCTGATATTGTATTCAATTCTCAAAAAATTGAGAAATTTATAAATTATGTAATGGAAAGAGGTAAGAAAAATACAGCAAGAAAAATAGTATATGCAGCTTTTGATTTGATAAAAGAAAAAGAGAAAGTAGAAGACCCTATTGAAATATTTGATACTGCACTAAAAAATACAAGCCCAACAGTAGAAGTCCGCTCAAGGAGAGTTGGTGGAGCAAACTATCAAGTTCCAAGAGAAATTAGGCCAGAAAGAAGAAGCTACCTTTCAATGAAATGGATAATAGATTCAGCTAAAGCGAAAAAAGGTAAACCTATGGCAGAAAAACTTTGCGAAGAGATAATACTCGCTTCAAAAAATGAAGGTGAGGCTGTAAAGAAAAGAGAAAATGTTCACAAAATGGCAGAAGCCAATAAAGCATTTGCTCACTTCGCGTGGTAGTTTTGCAATTTATTCTCTCTTAGTGTATATTTTACATGTTCCATTTCTCGGAATTCCGCCAAAGGCGGATCACAGCCTCGGGCTGATTTTTGTTAATAACTATTAGTTTTAATTTATAAAATGAACCGCGATTATCCATTAGAAAAAGTTAGAAATTTTGGAATCATTGCCCACATTGATGCTGGCAAGACAACAACATCAGAGAGGATTTTATATTACACAGGAAGCCAACACAAAATAGGTGAAGTGCACGAAGGAGAGACCACTACTGACTGGATGGAACAAGAAAGAGAAAGAGGTATCACCATTACCGCTGCTGCCATTACTTGCTTTTGGAAACCTACATATGATAAGAGTAGTGAAAATTCTGCTCAAGGCGGAAAATATCGTTTTAATATTATAGATACACCCGGACACATTGACTTCACAGCGGAAGTAAAAAGATCAATGAGAGTTTTAGATGGCGCCGTCATTGTATTTGACGGAGTGGCTGGCGTAGAACCTCAATCAGAAACAAATTGGAGATACGCAGAAGAGGCCAATGTACCAAGATTGTGCTTCATAAACAAACTTGACAGGACTGGAGCAAACTTTGAAAGATCTTATCAATCAATACTAAATAGACTTTCCAAAAAAGCCGTCAGAATGCAGATGCCAATAGGAGAAGAAGATAAACATGAAGGGGTTGTAGATCTTTTGGAAATGAAATCTTATAGATTTGATGGAAAAATGGGAGAAGTTGTGGTTGTAGGCGAAGTGCCAGAAAATATGAAAGAAGAAGCTCTCAAAAATAGAGGAGAATTGATAGAGAGAATTGTTGAAAATAATGATGAATTAATGAATAAATATTTGGGCGGAGAAGAAATATCAATTCCTGAATTAAAGAAAACGTTAAGACAAGCTGTCATAGAAAACAAAATATTCCCTGTATTTTGTGGTTCTGCTTTGAAAAACAAAGGTGTCCAGCCTGTTCTTGATGCTGTCGTAGATTATCTACCAAGTCCTCTTGATATACCAGCCATAAAAGGTATTGATCCAAAAACTGGTGAAGAGATAGAAAGACATCCGTCTGACACAGAGCCTTTTTCAGCTCTGGCTTTCAAATTGCAAGCAGACCCATTTGTCGGCCAACTTACATTCTTTAGAGTTTATTCCGGCACAATAGAATCTGGTTCATATATTTACAACGCAAATACAGGAGAAAAAGAAAGACTTGGAAGAATTGTCAGACTTCAGGCAGACAAAAGAGAAGAAGTTAAAAAAGTTTTTGCTGGAGAAATCGCTGCCGCTGTAGGCCTTAAAGACGCGAAAACTTCTCACACTTTCTGTGATGAAAATAATCCTATAATTCTTGAAACTATCACATTCCCAGAGCCAGTTATTTCATTAAGAATAGAACCTAAAACAAAGGCTGACCAAGAAAGAATGGGTATAGCCCTAAGAAGATTGTCAGATGAAGACCCTACTTTCAAAGTTAAGGCTGATTCAGAAACCGGAGAAACTGTTATATCTGGAATGGGTGAATTGCACCTAGATATTATTGTTGACAGAATGAAAAGAGAGTTCAATGTTGAAGCAAACGTCGGGGCTCCTCAGGTGGCTTACAAAGAAACAATAACAGGTACAGCCGAGGCAGAAACAAAATACATAAAGCAAACTGGTGGTAAAGGTCAATACGGTCACGTAAAACTAAACATCAAACCTCTTGAACCTGAAGTGGAGGGTGCTAAAAAACAAAAAAATGTTCACAGAGAAGAAGGTTTTGAATTTATTGATTCGATCAAAGGCGGCGTTATTCCTTCAGAATTTATCCCTGCGGTTGAAAAGGGTGTAAAAGAAGCGATGGAAAGGGGAATTGTGGCTGGATTTAAGATGGTTGATATTTCTTGCGAACTTACATTTGGTTCTTATCACGATGTTGACTCATCCGAAATAGCTTACAAAATAGCCGCGTCTCAAGCATTTCAAGAAGCAGCCAAAAAGGCGAAACCTGTTATTCTTGAGCCTATTATGAAAGTTGAGGTTGTTGTACCAGAAAAATTCATGGGTGATGTTACAGGTTATCTTTCTTCAAAGAGAGGCTTGATCGAAGGAATGGATGATAGGGCAGGAAATAAAGTAGTCAGAGCTAAAGTGCCTCTTTCGGAACTTTTTGGTTATGTGACCACTCTCCGCTCAATGACAGAAGGCCGTGGTAGCGCGAACATTGAGTTTGATCATTATGCAATTGTACCTCCAAATGTAGAGAAAACAATTATTGAGAACAGAAAATAAAAAATCAAAACCCCTTAAAAGGGGTTTTGATTTGGTAATTTCTATGTTATATTGACGATGTTATAAATAACGCGGGTTGTTTAGGTTTGAATATTTTTGTTTCTAATTTTTGGAAGCAGAAACATTCAAAACTCGCCCGCAAAATAATATAAAATGAAAAGCAAAAAATATGAGATTGCCATAAACGGCTCAAAATTGGAAGCCGAATTTAATGATTTAGCTGAAAACGCCCATGGATCAGTAATGCTTAGAATGGGGGATACCGTGGTTTTAGCAACGGCTGTAATGTCTAAAGGAGAAAAAGATTTAGATTATTTCCCCCTATCTGTAGAGTACGAAGAAAGATTTTATGCTTCTGGACAAATTTTGGGATCAAGGTTTGTAAGAAGAGAAGGTAGACCATCAGATGAAGCTATTTTATCTGGAAGAATTACAGACAGAACAATAAGACCACTCTTTGATCATGATTTGAGAAATGAAGTACAAGTGGTTGTGACAATCTTATCTTTAGACAAATACGATCCAGACATTTTGGGAGTCGTGGCTTCTTCTCTTGCTTTGGGGACATCACAAATACCTTGGAATGGGCCTGTTTCAGCAGTTAGAATAGGTAAATTGAAAAATTCAGAAGAATTTATAATAAACCCCTCCTACGAAGAAAGGGATAGTGAGGATTATGAATTTGATCTAATAGCTTGTGGCAAAGAGGGGACAATAAATATGATTGAGGTAGGATCAAAAGAAGTTTCAGAAGAAATTTTAATGAAAGCTTTAGAAAAAGCGAACGAAGAAATCGCCAAGATAGAAAAATTCCAAAAAGAAATAATAAAAGAAATCGGTAAAGAAAAAATAAAAATAGAAAAAAAAGAAATTCCTGAAGATTTACAAAAAGCCTTTGATTCAGAAGTTTTATCTAAACTCGAAAGTCTTGTTGGAGAAACAGGAAAAGCGAGAATATATTCTTTAGAAGAAAGTTGGTTTAACTATCTAAAAGAAAATTTGCCAGAGGCAGATCAAAGATTGGCTAAAAAAATGTTCCACGAAGCAATAGATGATTTTATTCACAAAAAGGCTATAGAAGATGGAGTTCGTTTTGACGGAAGAGGTTTTGATGATTTGAGAGATATTTATGCTAAAGCTGGTGGTATATCTTCGGTATTACACGGATCAGGGATATTTTATAGAGGTGGAACACATATTTTTTCTGCTCTCACCCTCGGAGCGCCAGGAGATTCTCAAGTAATAGATGGAATGGAAACCCAAACAAACAAAAGATTTATGCACCATTATAATTTTCCGCCTTTCTCGTGTGGAGAAGTAGGCAGAATAGGGGTGACCAACAGGAGAATGGTAGGACACGGCGCCTTAGCAGAAAAAGCTCTTTTGCCCGTTTTGCCTTCAAAAGAAAATTTTCCTTATACTATAAGAATAGTTTCAGAGGCTCTCTCTTCTAATGGTTCCACATCAATGGGTTCAGTTTGCGCTTCAAGTTTAGCTCTTATGGATGCTGGAGTACCTATATCAAAACCAGTCGGAGGTATTGCATCAGGCCTCATGATGAAAGGTGATAAATATAAAATCTTAACCGACATACAAGGTCCTGAAGACGAACACGGTGATATGGATTTTAAAGTCGCAGGGACCCGTGATGGAGTGACTGCCGTCCAAATGGATGTAAAAGTGGAGGGTATATCTTTGCCAATTTTAAAAGAAGCTTTTGAAAAAGCTAAAACAGCCAGAATAAAAATCATAGAAACTATAGAATCAGAAATAAAAGAACCGAGAAAAGATTTGTCTCCAAAAGCGCCTAGAATAATTTCTATTAAAATTCGTCCGGATCAAATTGGTATGGTCATAGGAACTGGGGGGAAGGTGGTAAATGAAATAAAAGAGAATACCGGCGTCGAAATAGACATAGAAGACGATGGTACAGTCTACATCACAGGAGATGTCATTGGAGCAGAAAAAGCTAAATCAGCCATAGAAGATATAGTGAGAGAACTAAAAGAGGGTGATAGATTTGAAGGAGAAGTGGTGAGAGTAGCAGATTTCGGGGCAATTGTTAAGCTTGGCCCAAAAAGCGATGGTTTGGTGCATGTTTCAGAAATTGCAAATTTCAGAATAGATAAAGTTGAAAATTTTTTGAAAGTCGGTATGAAAGTCCCTGTAATAGTTAAGGGTATAGACGAAAAAGGCCGTCTAAAATTATCCATTAAAGACGCTAACCCAGAATTTATTCAGAAGAAATAATTTTGGTGTATAATAAAAAAATAAATCTTTCTAAAATAAATTATCTATTTAAAAATGGATTTTAAAAAAACAGAAACAAACAAGAAAAATGATAAAAACCATAAAGAAGACTTCGGCAAAGTGATAGATGCACTGCATGATAAAAAAAAGCTCCAATCTCTTAGAACTTATCAAGGTGATGTGGCTGAATTTATAAAAGAAAAAGACCAATCGGTTGCTTCTATTGTCTTAAAAGAAAAAGAAAGGAAAGAAAAAAGAGAAGAATTGGAAATAAAAGAAAAACCAAAATCAGAAGGAGGACTAAAGAAGAACGCTCTAAGTCTGACAATAAGCGCTATATTGATTATTTTAGGAATAGGAGCCTCATTTTATGCTTATAAAAACTTTCAAAGAGAACCTGCCCCAATAATAATTTCCGAAAATGAAATAATACCGCCAGGCAAAATAATAAAAATAAATGTTGCAAATAGAGAAGAATTGGGAGAAATGCTCGAAAAAGCTGATTTATCAAACGGAGTAAATATAATGAAAATTTCCAATCAAGAAAATGTAGAACTGAAGACAGCTCCTGATTTTATCAAGCAATTAAAATTGAAACTGCCTTCAGCATTGCAAAGAATTTTAGAAGAAAAATATGCTTTGGGTGTATTAAAAAAAGATGAAAATAAAAATAATTTTATTATTTTTTTGGTCAATGATTTTGGCAGAGGTTTTTCTTCTATGCTTGAATGGGAAAATAGTATTGAAAAAGATCTTTATTTTATAAATACAAAGCAAATAAATATAGCAACGAGCGCGGAACCTTTGAAAACATGGAAGGATTTGATCGTCAAAAACAAAGATACTCGGGCCCTTGTAGATGAAAGGGAAAATATTTATCTGATATACACCTTTTTAGACAAAAACACCATTCTTATAACCGACAAAAAGGAAGCCATTTCCGAAATATCATCAATTTATTTTTCTAAAGCATTTACTAGATAATTATTTGTGATATAATTGTATTTATGAAAAACGAAATAGACATAGATTATTTTAAAGAAAAACTAGAAGAAGAACTTATCTTGGTGGAAAAAGAATTGAATGAAGTTGGGCGAATAAATCCGGACAACAGAGCTGATTGGGAAGCGGAACCTTCTGATTTTAGCTCTAATACAGCTGACGAAAGTGAGCTTGCGGACAGAATAGAAGAGTATGAAAATAACACAGCCGTATTGAAAGATTTGGAAATAAGATACAACGACATTAAAGATGCTTTAAACAAAATAAAAGAAGGTAAATATGGGATATGCGAAGTTTGCGGAGAACAGATCGAAGAGGAACGTCTCATTGCTAACCAATCGGCTCGTACTTGCAAGGCTCACATGAATTAAATTTTTCTTGTGTTAAAATATTTGCATGAGTTATGCAAAAGTTCATAGCGCTCAAGCTAATTTGTTGAAACCTTATATTGTAGATGTGGAAGCAGATCTTTCTCGAGGTCTGCATTCTTTTTCTATAGTAGGATTGCCAGATAAAGCAGTAGAAGAATCGAAAGATAGAATAAGCGCCGCTATAAAAAATAGTGGTTTTGAATCTCCAAAATCCAAAAATCACAAAGTTGTCATATCTTTGGCTCCAGCAGAAATAAAAAAAGAAGGTTCTGGACTTGATGTGGCAATGGCCTTATCTTATTTATTAGCAAGCGGAGATATTATTTTTGACCCGAAAGATAAAATATTTTTAGGAGAACTATCTCTCGATGGTTCTCTTCGGCCAATTAAAGGAGCTTTGGCTTTCGCAAGAAAAGCAAAAGAAAAAAAATTTAGAGAAATATATTTGCCATTAGAAAACGCAAGAGAAGCATCTATGATAGAAGATATTGATGTTTATGGTGCAGAAAATTTAACTGAAATAATAAATCATATTTCTCCCGACGCAGACATAAAACAAAAAATAAAACCGGAGAAAAAAATAAACATAGAAGAATTTAAAAGAGAAGAAATCTCACTTGATTTAGCAGACATAAAAGGCCAAGAATCTGCAAAAAGAGCTCTTGAGATAGCGGCAGCCGGTGGACACAATATCGCTCTATATGGACCACCGGGTACGGGCAAAACAATGCTTGCTAAAGCATTATCTGGCATACTACCACCCTTGTCGCTCGAAGAAATACTCGAAATAACAGAAATACATTCAATGTCTGGAGTTTTAGAAAATGATCTAATTTTAGAAAGACCATTTAGATCACCTCATCATACCGCTTCTCATGTCTCTATAATAGGCGGGGGATCAAATCCTAAACCAGGAGAAGTCACTTTGGCTCATAAAGGTGTTTTATTCCTTGACGAGTTTCCAGAATTTGATAATAAAGCCATAGAATCATTGCGAGAGCCTTTGGAAGAAAAAGTTGTTTCCGTTTCCAGAGCAAAAGGAACCGTTAAATTTCCTGCACATTTTATTTTAGTCGCCGCAATGAACCCTTGTCCTTGCGGAAATTTCGGTATTAAAGGCAAACCTTGCACCTGTTCACCAATACAAATAGAAAAATACAAAAGGAAAATATCGGGCCCCATCATAGATCGTATTGATATTTGGACAGAGGTTTCAAGGGTTGATCATGATAAACTAACAAATAAATCAGAAAAAAGTGAGAGTGTCCCTGCTCGAGAGAGAATAGCAAGAGCGAGAAATATCCAAAATTTAAGATTTAAAAGATTTGAAAGAAACATACTTACCAATTCTGAAATGAATGCGAGGGATATTGCAAATATTTTAAAAATAACAGATGAGGTAAAAGAAATTTTAAATAATTCAGCCAAAAGTTTAGATCTTTCTGCTCGTTCTTATCATAAAATCATAAAACTTGCTCGCACCATCGCAGATTTGGACTCTTCAGAAGAAATCTTAACAAAACATATCCTTGAAGCTATTTCTTATCGCCCCAAGCAACACTAAACCGACGGTCTCCCGTCGGTTTTGAATATCACCTGAAGCCAAGTTTTCTAAATCTCTCCATGTCCTCTGGACAGAGGGGAAGATGGTAGAAACGTTTTCCTCCCCCTTGAATGAGTTTTCTTACAAAAGCCCCTGCCTTAATTCCTTTCTTGCAACCATGGCAGACCACAGCTGTATCGGTAATTATATCCTCAGAAAGAGGGTGTGCCCCCTTTATTTTTTTAACCATTGAACCTCCCACGAAAAAGATATCATAAATATATTTAATAATAAATTTTATTTGGAATAAAAGAAGCATTAGTTCATAAATATATGATCTAAAAAGATAACACCTTAAGCAAACAAATTGCCAAGGAATTGGAAATAATGTGTTAGTCATGATAATAGACAGGTATTCCTTCTCTGCCATCAAGACTTCCTATTTTTGAAAGAGAAACCGTGCATGAAAAAAACGGGAGAAAGGAAGATTTTTTTACACTTTGAACCACATAAACTCCCAAAATATTGGGATTACCCTCCCACAAGATCAACCTGATTAGGGGGACAACTCTTCACCCTACAGGGGATTCTGGTTAAGGGAAAAGTATCAAAAAGGTCGTCCTCCCTGTTCTTTTATCTCAATACACATAATGTCAAGTCCATTTCTAAGAGAAAAATTAACATAAAAAATAAAAACGATTGAATGCCAAGTTTGTGAAGATGCTTAAAAATAGTTGGAATGAGTTTTACGAGGCAATCGTCTCTTGCTACTTGGCTCTTGAAGAGCATGCGCGTGTAGAAGCTTAGGTATTTTCTTATCTGTGTATCGGTACAAAACACCCCCTATTACCCCGACTTTGATGGTGGCAGGGCGGAACAGTACTGGTTAGGAGATTGCTGTGCGTAATAATGATTTTTAAAAACGACATCAGTCAATTTTATGAATTAACAAAAAGGGCGGCCGCTGTCGGTCGCCCCTGTAGTAGAGATGGTCTCGAAAATCATGTCCGGTTGAAGATCTCGATAGCCTTCTTCTGTTTCGCGTCCCACTTCCACTGTCGGACGAGGTGTTCCTTCTTGTAGAATTGGGACATCGCAGTGTCGAGTTCTTTGATCGCGAACTGAATCGCTGTCTCGCTGAACGGCATGACGTTGCCTTTATCCGCAGGACAAGGTTCAAACTTCCAGCCATCTCTTGTCCGAAAGACAGAGTTGCACCCGAGACTTCCCGATGTCCACGAATTGACAAGATCATGTTTGCCGCAGTAGAAGACACGATCC
>CAZRMR010000001.1:30665-57185 GCA_964601245.1 uncultured Candidatus Saccharibacteria bacterium | reverse complement strand
GCTGTTGTAATCGTGACCGGTAATGCTCTCGTAGGTTGGTTTGTTCGCCGGCCAGAGGTGAACCAGCCGTTCGAACCCGTAACCGTTGTCTTCTTCGCTGATTTCCACACGATAAGTTGTGGTGGTCTGGAGGGTGCCAGTGTAGACATTCCAAGCCACAAGATGCTTTCCGCGTTCGTCGGTCGCCTTGACGTAAATCAGGGCAGCCACCGCAACGATTACTGCAACTACTGCAAGCGCAAAGGCTTGATTAGCACGGTTTTTCATTTCGTTCTCCTTGCTATTTAGGCATAGCTGCCATGTGAAAGAACAATCCTGAATTTCATACCACCACACGATGTGATGATCTGAATACAGGAGGCGACCGAAGTCGCCTCGGGAAAGAACAGGTCAGGTGTGGCAGGGAACAGTCGAGTCAAGCACTTCCTTGTGGAGCCGAAGACGAGCGAGCCGGATGTCGGTGTAACGATGGGCTTCCCACTCGGGCAGCCACTTGTCACCAACGAATGGCACATAAAGCCGACTGTCTCGCTTGGCGATGACCTTGCCGAGAGTCTCGATCTCTCTCCGAATCAACGACTTGTCATACTTCTTGTCGAGCAAGTCGTAGACCAGATCAACAGCGATGTCCGCCAGTTGGTTAGGACTTCCGGTATATACCGGCGCCCCACCTTCCTGAGTGAAAGTGAACACCGGCTCAACACGGATGATTTCGGGACCCCATGCTGTTTTTGGATCTTCGGAAATCTTCTTTTTCCAATCCGACAGAGCGTTTACGAAAGCTCTTAGTGTGCAGACAGCTTTAATATCGCCTCTGGTGCAAATGACTCACTGAGGGCCAAAGCTTTCCAGTTTGGCGACCATCTGCCTTCTGATTCGCTGGAGACGGAAATTCTTCTGCCAGTGCCAGAAATATAGGAAGAGAAGCCCCGAAAGATAGGCGACATAGACAGCAATGGCCACAAGCAACAACTGAACAGCTAACATAATTCACCTCGTTACCCTATAATCCTCATTCTCCGACAACCGAAGCTATCGTGAAGGGTTATGGGTTTTCTACATATATTATAGCAAATCCACAGAATTTTGCAAGTATTTTTAGAGTTTATAAAGGGGTGGCAAAAACAGGTTATTCTTGGGCATTTATTGGCAAATTTTGTTTTTCAGCTTCTTCTTGTAGAGAATCCACAAAAAGAATGCGTATTTCCCAATTTTTTAAGACAGATCGGAGTTTGTTGCGAGAGGAAGTATTGGACTTTTTCAACAAATTTGTGAGCAAGATATTTAAGATACGAAATTCATCGTCATCATCGACCGTATCGTCAAGTATTTCTTTCAAAATACCCAAGAGAAAATTTTGAATATTAGGTTCCATATAAAAACAATGATAACTCCTCCGATAATAAAGCCAGCGACTACACCGATTTTTTCAGACCACTTCATTTTTATTTTCACTATCTTTTAATTCCGCTACCGATTGTGTGCCTTGATCCTTTTTAGACAGACCGAATATCCAGAAGAAAAACCACCGACTAAAGCGGCGACCACCGCGCTTACAAGCAAGTTGGTTCCGGATTTTAATAAAATGTAGAAAGCAGTAAAACCAAACATACTTGTTAAAGTTTTCTTGCTTTCTTTCGAGGAGAATAGTCTCGCCATAATAAAATATTGATAATTGGCAAGCCATAAAAACATAGAGCCCGCCGCTAGGAAGGTCCGAAGACCTCTATGGAGTTTCCCCCATAACACGATCAATACCCTGAACGACGGGTTCTTTATCATTGATCGTGATTCACTCGGGCCATGCTCCGCATTTGCGGAGTTTAGGTCCTACCCTCACGGGCTATTAATTGTTGATTTAGTGGTACTGCAGTTTTGGATAAATAGAAGCCGCCCGGAGAGAGCGGCTCTCGGGGCGGTTAAGGATCGCCAGAACGAGAATTGTGGCGCAGGTTGTCATGTTCACTCTATTCTAAATTTGTATCCTTTCTCAACCATCCATTGGGGCATGTTATTCACAAAAAGATACATATACCCAGTAGGAATGATTTTGCGGACGATTGCTACGCCTGGTTCAATGAATGGGAGTTGGTTAGTCGGTATTTCTACCACGTAGTCGCCCTTGTCGAGGTCCTTATATTGTTTCGGTTGACCGGTATAGACGGCTCGGCATGCTTCAGCTGAAGCTTGAAAGTTTTTGTTCTTGGCTTCCAAACTGACTCTGTCGAAAACCAAGATCACCATACAGACAATCCAAATGGTGAGAGCAATCAAAGCACGAACCCCTTCCCCGTAGCTATAAAAACGTCCTACGGCGACGCTCATTACAATGAGCAAAACGAACATTAAATGGATAGGCATTGTTAAAGAACTCCTTTCTGAGATTTCTCCCTTAAAATACTCTCTTTAGAAAATACTCTAAGGGAGGCCCCACAAAGTGAGGCTTGCCGAATTGAATCGGCTAATTTGAAAACCTGCAGAACATAACAACGAACAAGAAGACGGCCCAGACAGTCAGCACTCCATTGGCGAAGCTATAGCTCTCGATGGAGTAGTTGCTTTCTTTGACCTGTTCTGGAATCCAGCGGCTCTTCCTGTATGCGTGAAAGATCACGAATGCCACAACTGCTGAAAGAAACAGATACACGTCCATCAGAGCGAACACAATGACCAGCGCCGGAGATTTCTCACCGACATTTCCAGCCACGATTCTGATTCCAGCAATGATAGCCGTAACGAGTGAGCCGAAGATAAACCAACCCTTGCTAATTTTCATCTCAAATAATCCTTTCTGGGATTTCTCCCTTTGTTGCATCAATCGAATCAGCAAGTTGCCCAAGATAGCCGCCGAAGTCCATAAGGGCATGATTACCACACACAATCTTGTTTGCTTCGGCAACAAATTTCGAATCAACCTCTCCGCCTGTTCTGTTTGCGTAGGAGAAGATTGCTTTGACGAAACGAAGAAGAGCAATGTCGTTTTGAACACTGAAACATCCGCCGTCGTCCAAAGGTTTGCGTATGTCACGCTCTCTCCGAATGAGTTTGTCTGTTTCCTTCTCACCATCAGAAAGGGCAAGAAGTTTTTTCACATCCTCATGAAGGTAGCTTGACAGGTAGAATCTCCTCTTCGGAGACCAGAAGAGGATGTAAAAAATGTTCTGCAGCGCTTCTTGCAGTTTCATAGAACCTCTTTCCGGTAAATATTCAATCATATTTTGATTAAAATTGCAATGCTTGCGAAATTTCGATAAATATTATATTCTTTCCGGCCAGAAAGGAGCTCCCATGAAATCTCTGCTTTTAATGACTTGTAGTTTTATTATTGGAGGTCTGATCAACTGGTACCGAACTGGATGGAGGATTTTCGACATTGACAACATGTTGACTCCTAATCCGACACTCGGGTTCATATCGGCGATCGGCTTCATTATGTGGGCAGCTGGGTCTATGATTTTGTTGTTCACAGATCCCAAGGAAATTTTGGCCAAAAAGAAAACTTTGAGGTTTTCTCTGTTCTCATTGTTATTCTTTGTTACTGGGACCGTCGCCGATGGTGGCTGGGTGCTTGCTCACGAAATTCGCTACGGCTCAGATCATTGGTACTGCCAAGGGCCCAAGCACACCCATCTCCACCCCAATGAAGGTGTGGTGGTGAGACGTGGTATAGACGATCCTAAAGACAAACAACAGTTTCTCGTGGTAAGGTATTCGGATTGCGGGGAAAAGTGGTACGAGATGTCAGAACCGGAAAGCGTCTACCCCAACAGAGGAACTCGAGTTCAAGTCAGGGGCGCATGCCTCAATCAGCATATCATTTCGAGTGTCTCCTCCAAACAGTTTCAAGAAATTCGCTTCTGATGAAGCCAAAAAAGACCGGATAAACTACCCAACCCAGCCGAAAGGTTGGGTTTCTTTTTATAAAATTAAATAACAAAGACCGTATCATGCTGGATACGGCCGTATAACGTTTTAATCTTATGAAAAGAAATGGCGTGAATAAGAGATCATCGCCATCTACCCTCCGCTGCTCGCTAACTCAACCGACAAACCTGATCTTGCGACCGGCTCTGCGTCTACGCGCGATTGTCTCGCACGTGAGACTGCTTGCTCGGAGTAGAGTTCCAGCCCCCTCCCATTCACTGCTGATAGTATAGAAAACCCACAGAATTTTTAAAACAAAATCATATTTTGTAAAACAGAATATACAAAATATGGATCTAAATAAAGATATTTTGGAAATCAATAAAAATTTAAATCAGTTTATAGTGAGTGTATCGAGCCACTTTTTGTTTCCAAACCGTTTTTATATCTCTCAATCAGCATTTCTTTCTTTTCTCTACGCCATTTTTTGATTTGAACTTCTCTTTTTCTGGCTTGCTCTAAATTTTCATATTTTTCAAGGAAAACAATTTTGAAATTGGATGTATGTATACTTGTGCCGAGCGAAGTCGAGGTAAATTTTGCTCCTCGTAATGAATTATGAGTAGCTAGCCGTTTTTCAGGATTCTCTGTTACTCCCACATAGAGTTTATCGGAAGAATTTTTAATCATGTAGAGAAAGTACATGAAAAGATTATATCAAAAAGTCCCTCGACTGCGCTCGGGACACTCGACTCTAATTGTGATTTAGAGATGGTGGTTTACCACGAGCGAGGAGGGAATTTTGAGCGTAGCGAAAAATTCGCGACGAGTCGAGTGGAGATGGGCGGAATCGAACCGCCATGCAATAAGAGATTTGCAAAATTTCTACAAGAGTTAGTTTGTTACAGTTTGTTTAAATATTTTAAGTATGGAACAAACAAGATCTTAAAATATCGAGCTTCAACATTTAGAAAAATAGTGAAGCAACTATTTTCCAGAGTCTCAAGTTTATTACACCAGATTTCTTTTATGAGACATCAAAGAATCTGACGTCGCTTAGGCGAACTTAAAATTAAGCTCTAACGTAAGCGAAAGCAAAATCATTGACTCCAAAATATGGAGAAACAACAGCTTTTGCTTTTGCGACAACTTTGTTTGCAGTTATCATTTATAGCGGATTTAAGAGTCACTATGGCTCTCTCTCGCATTTTACAAATGTATCTTATTGTCTAGGCCGATCATCCCCGAGGAGAAGTCGCTCGCTAAAATTTTATTTTACTTCGCTCTTGCAACTGCTTTTCGGGAACTTTTGGACTGACAATTATTCATTTTTCAAGGTCCTTCTTATTTCTCTTTCTGTATCGCGTTTTTTGATAGTTTCGCGTTTATCGTATTTTTTCTTACCTCGGACAACCGCTATTTCCATTTTCAGCTTTCTACCCTTATTGTACACCGAAATAGGCACAATTGTCAACCCTTTTTTACCCTCTTCTTTTGCTAAATTAGCTATTTCTTTTTTAGTAAGTAAAAGACGACGATTTCTTAGAGAATCATAATCTTTCGGGGTATTGGCTATTTGATAGGGGGGAATGCTCATATTTATAACAAAAACTTCGTTTCCTCTAACAATAATGTGCGCACTATCAAGAGAACCTTGGCCTTTTTTTAGAGATTTAACCTCAAAACCAAGCAACTCAATACCAGCCTCGTATTTTTCGAGGATTTCGTAATTGAAACGTGCTTTTTTGTTCTGAATAAGAGACATACCGAAATAATAACAAAAAATAGATTTTTGTGTTAGAATGACGCCTATGAAAAAGAAAAAAAATAAAGAAATAAAACAAAAGTCAGAAGAGATTAAAGAAAAAAAAGATCAAAACAAAAAAGTTTTATTAAGAAAAACAAAAAATACTGATTTCAAAAATTCTTTTTTGGCCAATTTTGCAACAAGTATTCTTGTAATTTTTATGATTATTTCTCTTTACTCTTTGTTTTTTGGTAAAGAAAAAAAAGAAGAGATAAGTATATCTGAACTAGCTTCATCTGTTAAAAAAGGGGAGGTGATACAGTTATCTATAAAAAATAATGATATAGAGGCTTTATTTTCAGAAAATATAATAAAAAAATCAAAAAAAGAAGATGGCTCTAGTATCACAGAGACACTTTTAGCTTACGGAGTTAATCAGGAACAATTAGGCAAAATAAAAGTTGAGGTGAATCAAGAAAGTGGTTTTTCATATTGGTTTTTCAATCTTTTTCCTATAATTCTTCCAATTTTATTTATAGGAATATTTTTGTGGTTTATGACAAGACAGGTAAAAGGAGCTGGCATGCAGGCTTTCACCTTTGGTCAATCGAGAGCGAGAATAACAGATCCTGACGATCAAAAACAAAGGGTAACTTTCAAAGATGTGGCCGGATGCAAGGAAGCAAAAGAAGAGCTTTCTGAAATTGTAGACTTCCTTAAAAACCCAAAAAAGTTTTTTGAGATGGGGGCAAGAATCCCTAAAGGCATTTTACTTATGGGAGCACCGGGTACAGGCAAAACTCTTTTAGCAAGAGCGGTAGCAGGAGAGGCTGGCGTCGCTTTCTTCTCAATATCTGGATCAGAATTTGTAGAAATGTTTGTAGGAGTTGGAGCAAGTAGGGTGAGAGATTTATTTCAGTTGGCAAAAAGAACATCTCCATCGATAATTTTTATAGATGAAATAGATGCTGTAGGCAGGGTAAGAGGAGGAGGAATGGGTGGGGGCAACGATGAAAGGGAGCAAACATTGAATCAGATTTTAGTAGAAATGGACGGTTTTGAACCTACAGAAAAAGTGGTAGTGATGGCTGCCACCAACAGACCAGATGTTTTAGATCCAGCTCTTTTAAGACCGGGCAGATTTGATAGAAGAGTGACCATAGATTTGCCAGACAGAAACGACAGAGAGGAGATACTTAAAATTCATTCTAAATCAAAACCTTTTGCAGAAGATGTGGATCTTAAAGTAATAGCCGAAAGAACACCGGGGTTCTCTGGAGCAGATTTATATTCTTTAATGAACGAGGGAGCTATTTTGGCAGCCAGAGAGAACAGAAATAAAATATCTCAATACGATCTCATAAGATCAATAGAAAAAGTAATGCTTGGGCCAGAAAGAAGAAGCCACCTTCTTTCAATAAAAGAAAAGGAGTTAACCGCTTATCATGAAGCAGGCCATGCCCTTGTAGCATCTATACTTCCAAATGCAGATCCTGTTCACAAAATATCAATAATATCTAGAGGTAGAGCAGCTGGTTATACTTTAAAACTTCCAATAGAAGACAGGAAACTTCAGTCGAAGAAAGAATTTCTAGACGACATTGCGATGTCTTTGGGCGGTTATGTTACAGAGAAAATAATATTTGGTGATTTAACAACTGGTCCATCAAACGATTTGCAAGTATCTACTGCCTTAGCAAGAGATATGGTAACAAAATACGGCATGTCAGACACACTTGGGCCAGTCGCTCTGGAGGGAGCTGAAGGACGAGCCATTTTTGGCAAAGGAATAAATGAAAAAGAATACTCTGAAGAAATAGGGGCGCTTATTGATAAAGAAGTATCTAAGATAATGAACGAGGCTTACCAAAAAGCTGAAAAAATAATTACCGAAAACAGAAATTTGTTAGAAATAATAGCTAAAAGATTGATAGAAAAAGAGACTATAGAAAGAGAAGAATTCGATAGTATACTGACAGCAAACGGTATAAGTCCTAAAAAATAATTGAAACTATAAACATGAAAAGATTGCCTAATAAGTAAAACGATTTTAAAATTATAATATGAAAAAAAATAAAGGTTTTACTTTAATAGAATTATTAGTGGTCATTGCTATTATAGGAGTACTTTCGAGCATAATTCTCACTGCTCTAAACAATTCGAGATCAAGAGCAAATGATTCAAAGGTAAAAACCCAGCTATCAAACCTAAGAAGCGCAGCAGAACTATATTACAACAGCCAAACACCAAGTGGTTATGGCACACCAGTAGTTGGAAATGAAAGTGCTGGTACAGGCGCAACTGCTAAGATAGGCACGGGTTGTAATAGTGGAATGTTTGCTGATTCTATACTTTCTCCCTACACTCTTTCTTCTAATTACCCAAGTTATGTTGCAAGTCTAGGAAAATGCACAACAGACGGCACCCATTATGCTGTTAGCGCAAGATTAAACAGTAGTGGCACATATTGGTGTGTAGATAGCAGGGGAGTATCAAAACAAACAAGCGCTCTACAGGCCAATAGTGTCTATCAATGTCCTTAATCTTGTGTTTGTATCAAAAAAAAGATAATATCTCATAAACGCACGCGTAGCTCAGTTGGTAGAGCGCCGAGCTTATACCTCGGTGGCCGTAGGTTCGAGTCCTACCGCGTGCACATTTGTTTTTGTCATAAGAAGCCTTTATAGTTCAATGGATAGAACGGTCCCGTCCTAAGGGATAGATGTAGGTTCGATTCCTACTAAAGGCACCAATATCAAAAATCCCTATCGCGTGCTCTCTCTGAGCTTGTCGAAAGGGATTTTTGATAAGTGGGCAAAATAGATATTAGTTTTTAATATTGGTCGTTAAACACAAAACTAAAGACTAAAAAATGATGCCTAAAGACTATTTTATTTAACTGCGTCTTTCAAAGCTTTTGCGGCTCTGAATTTTGGAACTTTCATAGCAGGAACACTTACTGACTCGCCAGTTCTTGGATTGCGAGCAGTTCTGGCGGCCCTTGTTTTGGTCGAGAAGATACCAAGACCAGCAATAGAAACTTCACCCCCATTTTTAAGGGTTCTTACAATTTCACTGATGATGGTCTCTACAACCTCTTCGGCCTGAACTTTTGTTCCGCCGATTTTTTCATGAACTTTGTTTGCTAAATCTGCTTTATTCATTTTTTTTAATAAATTAGATTTTTAATTTCTCGACCTTACCTGCGGTAAGTATATATTTAAAGGATTTTTTGGGCAATACCTTGACTACAAGCCTGTGGATATGCAAAATATCTAAAAATTAAGATATTTTCTCAATTAAAGAAGAAAAAGTTTTTGGATTTTCATTTGCAATTTCAGAAAGCATTTTTCTGTTTAGATTTATTTTGTTTTTCTTTAAAGATCCTATGAATTTGCTATAAGAAAGACCATTTTCTCTCAAAAAAGAATTTAATCTCACGTTCCATAGATTACGCATATCTCCCTTTTTATCTCTCCTATGAGCAAAAGCGTAAGTACCAGCGTGTACTATTGCCTCATAAGCCTGCCTCTCCTTGGTACCACGACCAAAACGATAACCTTTAACTTGTTTTAGAACATTTCTTCTTGTTTTAAGGGCATTGACCCCCTTTTTTACTCTTGCCATATTTTTATTTTAACTAATTAGAATTATTTAAATATCTGCCTTTATCTTTGTTTTTCATATCAATAATAACAGTTCTGCGCTTCTTTAGGGAAACTTTGGTTCTGTTTCTTGCATTAAAATGATTCTGGCCTATCTTTCTTGTAACCAGCTTTCCATTTTTTGTAACTTTTATACGCTTTAAATACGATTTATTTGTTTTCATCTTTTTCTCATCCGACCCGCATCATTAGCGAATTGGTTTAGTGCTCCTTATTTTGCACGTTCTATTACAGCTGTCAAGCCCTTTGGGCTTTTTTTGGGCTCTTCAGCTATTTTAAAATTTTCTGTTATTAATCTAAAAAATCTATCCATTCTTTCCTTTAAGAAACTCTCATTCATATATTTGCTCCTACCCGGAAGGAATAAATCTATTTTTATTCTGTGACCTTCTTTTTTAAGCCATTCTGATGCTTTCTTTGCTTTTAAGTTCAAATCATGATCTCCAGTACCAATTTTTATCTGAAGACCTTTAATCTCAACAGTTTGAGCTTTTGATCTTATTTCTTTCTGTTTTTTGTTTTCTGCATACAAAAACTTGCCATAATCAACTATTTTGGCTATTGGCGGGTTCGTATTGGGAGATATTTCGACTAAATCCAAGTCCAACTCTAAAGCTTTTTTTATAGCCTCTTTTGTATCAACAATCCCTAAATTTTCGCCTTGATGACCTATTAGACGAACATTCTCTGACTTTATTGAATTATTGACTCTATAACTATTAGACAAAAATTAAAATTAGCTGATTAATTGCTTCTTTTTCATTATATCACCTATACCAAAAAAATCCAGGCAATTAGAAAGGGTTTTTTGCACCTCTAATTTCAAAATGTAAGTGAGCACCAGTTACTTTACCGGTTGTACCTATATAACCTATTATTTGACCTTGTTTAACAAAATCTCCTACAGAAACAACATTTGAGCTATTGTGGGAATACAGGGTCTGCGTCCCGTTTGAATGTTTTATAACTATATAATTTCCATATCCACCATTCCAACCGCCAGTCTTACTTATTATAACCTCGCCATCAGCTGAAGCCATTATAGGAGTGCCAACAGGAGCAGCAATATCTATCGCGTTGTGTCCATGCAATCCCTGAGATTTTCTACCCCCAGACACAGGTCTCAAATAATAACCAGCATATTCTTTCATAGAAGACCTATTTGCCCCAACAGAAGCAGAAGAAGCTGTGGGCAAGACTTCTCCATCTGGAATTATTATTGTAGAACCAATCTGGAGAGAAGAATCTGAATAAATATTGTTGTAAGCCATTATTTCATCAAGATCAGCATTGTATTTTTTGGCCAAAGATTTTAGAGTATCTCCTTTTTGGATACTGTGTTTTACGCCAGATATTGGCAATATAACCAAAGTTTCTCCAACTTTTAATGTATTCGAACTCATATTGTTGCCCCATTTAATGGTATTGACCGAGACGTTAAACATTTCCGCTATCTGAGAAAGAGTGTCCCCCTCTTTTACGACATAAATACTAATCTGGTCGCTTGTTGGTTTATTTGAAGGAGCAACACCACCAATACCAACCTCTGGAACAAGGGCGTCATTTTCTACAGCCAAAGAACGATGGGAAGAATCTAAAGAAATTGGATTAGTTGCTGAAACAAGAAGAGCCATATTTTGAATACTTTTTGGATTTAATTCATTTTCTTCAACCAAATCCTTTGAAAATATATTTCCTATAATACCAACCAGACCAGCAGATACAGAGATTGGCAATAGCAAAATAAAGAAAGACAACCAAACCTTTCTTGATTCAAAAAATATTTTCTTTAAAAACTTAACCCAAAAAACTATTGATAAATAAGGTTTTTTGGAATCAGAGTCATTTTTATTTTCTAAAATAAGCCTAGGATTAATGGTAATTCCGAATTTTCTGTAAAATGGCTTTGTTTAGCCATTTAAAAAGCGTTGCGGTTTATTTTGGACAAATACCATTTTATCTAAAAATAAACTTTTATCAACATAAAATGTGAACAAAAAATAATTAAAAAATTAAAATTTCTGTTAGAATCAGTTGATGGAAATATTTGAAGAATTAAATTTAGCGCAAAGAAAAGCTGTAGAAACTTTGGAAGGTCCTCTTTTGGTTATAGCTGGAGCCGGAGCGGGCAAAACCAAAACAATAACTTACAGAATTTTAAATCTAATAAAAAACGGAATAGACCCAGAAAACATATTAGCCGTAACATTTACAAACAAAGCTGCCAAAGAGATGCAGGAGAGAATAGATAAACTTCTGTCTGAAGACAAAATCATCAATAGGCCAATATCTTTTTCTAAAAAACCCTTTATATCAACATTTCATGGGCTCGGAGCTTTTATAATAAAAGAAAATTACAGAGAAGCTTCTATAAAAAAACATTTTAATATATATGACAGAGATGATTCTAAAAAAATAGTAAAAGAGGCTCTTCAAAAAAACGGCTACGATCCAAAACAGTTTGAGCCTTCCAAAATCCTATCTATTATTTCAAGAGAAAAAGGTAATTCTATTTCGCTTGAATATTATGCAGAATCAGCTTCTCTTGATTATTTTAGCAATATAGTATCAACCATCTGGAGAGAATACGAAGCGGTTTTGAAGAAAGAAAACGCTTTGGATTTTGATGACCTTCTTCTTGTTGCCTCCAACCTTCTTGAAAAAGAAAGTATTAGAAAATTTTATGGCGAAAAATGGAAATATGTTCACATAGATGAATACCAAGACACAAACAAAGTGCAATACAAAATGGTAGAAGCAATCGTAAGAGATCATAAAAATATATGTGCAGTAGGAGATGGAGACCAACTAATCTACGGTTGGAGAGGAGCAAGCATAAAAAACATTTTGAATTTTGAAAAAGACTACAGAAAAGCCAAAATAATCATTCTTGAAGAAAATTATAGGTCAACTCAAAATATTTTAGCTGTAGCGAATAAAATTATAGAAAAAAATAAATTCAGAAGAGAAAAAATATTGGTTACAAAAAACGCAGTTGGTGAAAAAGTTGGTGTATTTGAAGCATTTACAGAAATTCACGAAGCCCAATTTGTAGCAGAAAAATCAAAAGAATTGATAAAATCGGGAATTAATCCTTCAGAAATAGCCGTCCTCTATAGAGCAAATTTTCAATCTCGTGTTTTAGAAGAAGAATTTTTAGCAAAAGATGTGCCTTATCAAGTGCTCGGTACTAGATTTTTTGAGAGAAAAGAAATAAAAGATATATTGTCTTTTTTGCGATTTTCTTTTAACCCAGAAAGTGTTTCTGATCTAAAAAGAATTATAAATGTGCCACCGAGAGGTATTGGTAAAACCACATTATTAAAAATAGTAGAAGGTAAAGAAGAAGATTTGCCGCGAGGTATGAAAATAAAGTTGGCAAATTTTAAAAATCTTATTTCTAGAATAAAAAATTTTGCAATTCAAAATCCACCATCTAAAACAATATCTTTTATAGCAGAAGAAGTGGGGTTAAATAAAAATCTGGAAAAAACAGAAGAAGGTCAAGACAAGATAGACAACATAAAGGAATTGTCTGCCTTGGCTTCAAGATACGATAAAATTGAAACGATAAAAGAAAACAATCAAAATTATGAAAATAATATAGAAAAGATGCTTGAAGATATAGCTCTTGCCTCAGATCAAGACAGTGACAAAAAAGAAAAAAGTGGAGTTAGACTGATGACCGTTCACGCAAGCAAAGGCCTTGAATTTTCTTATGTTTTTATCACCGGACTTGAACAGGGGCTATTCCCAAGCGACAAAGACAGAGACCAGAATATAACCGAAGAAGAATCCGAAGAAGAAAGAAGATTGTTTTATGTAGCGGTAACAAGGGCCAAGAAAAAACTCTTTCTTTCCTATTCACAAACAAGAACAATGTTTGGTAGTAGGGGAGTAAATATTCCATCAGAATTTGTTTTGGAAATACCAGATAAATATATAGAAAAAGAATTTCTCGACTACAATTCAAAACACAAACCACTCCTTCACATTGAATTTTAATCAAACAAATAAAATAAGTGCGCTAAACAAAATAAAAGCAAGATAAATCCAAACTAATGGTTTTTCTTGATAAGGTTTTTTGTTCACAAGATAATAAGAAAGGAGGCCTATGGGCAGAGCAGAGACAAACAGCTCATTTATGCCGGAAAAAATGGGAATAAGCAAAAAAGAAATGAAAGAAAGTCCTCCAATTATTTTCGGTCCCCAAAAATCTCCCAGAATAACAGGCAATGTTTTTATCCCCGCCTTTTTATCTCCTTCTGTATCTTTCATATCCCTTATGTTGGAGAGAAGTGTAAATATGAGAACAACGGCCAAAATCAACTTGTCTGGAAAATAAAAAACTTTTTTGATTGGAGAAACCAAAAAGAACCCTGCCATAACCGCAGTTAGAGCGCAGAGACCAATTATAAAAGAGGAAAAAATGGGAACAATTTTTAATCTGACAGGCAAAACACTATAAACATAATAAAGGGCCGTAAAGCTTAAAACAAAGAAAAAAGATGTATATCCAGCAACAAAGGCAGAGAGGAGGGAAAAAGAAATGAATACAAAAGAAACCTGTTTTACTTCTTCTTTATTTAATCTGCCAGATATTATAGGCCTTTCTTTGTTTGAAATTTTGTCTATTTCTTCGTCTGCCAAATCATTTGTAAAAACAGCAAACATCCAAGAAAAATAAAAAGATAGACACAAAACCAAAACAGACAACCAATCGTTCCAATTCATCATCACTCTGCCAAAGACAATATAGGCGGATAAAATACCGATAAAAATCATAAATAAATAATGAAAAACTCTTTCCGGTCTTGAATTTTTTATAACAACAAAAAATTTATTTTTATGATTCTTATAAAACCAAAAAGAAGATAGTAAGACCAAAACGATTAGAAATATTTTAGATATTATCGAATTGAAAGCCAATTCATATATCCTGACCATTGATGAATATCTAAGCGAACTATGAATCAGATTTGATACGGTAGAAGAACTTTCTATCGTTTTTTGAAAAAAGACCAAAGGGTGATCAAAGTTTTGAAAAGATTGAGCAAATATAGAAAAAATACTTGGAAAAGAAACGGCCAGAAAAGCAATAAGATAGACAGAAACAAAAGAAATTATGGATTTCTTAAAACTTTTTTCTACAGCAAAGACTAAAAAAGCAAACCCAAAAATAGCTAAAAAAATCTCAACTCTCATGCCAATAGTAATACCAGTGTGCCAATTTTTTCCAAAGAATGACAAAAACGAAAGCAGTAGATCTTTTGGTGGTTCAAAAATATAAGCCATCGTTATTTTTTCACCCTTTCCAACCAACCAATCTATTATAGGCGCCAACCATATGATCGGGGAAGAAAAAACGATAATTTGGGGAGCAACATGTTTCCATTTTGGAATAACAATCTCTAAAAAAATCAAAAAAACAAGAAAGAAGGTCATGAAAAACAAAAAATAATGAACGAGAGTAGAAGCATCAGAAGCAAAAAAACCAGTAGAAGTTCTGCTAGAAATAGATTCGAGAAAAAACCTAACCATCAAAACCCCAGAAATACCGAAAACCCAAGCAATCAGATTTGTTTTTGTATTTTCAAGATGAGACTTTATTTTTTCTATCATAATTTGATTTTAATTATAAATTGTTATTTCATTATAAAATATGCAAAATAAAAAACCACAAATATCTCGCCCCAGAAAAAGTCTTGGTCAAAATTTTCTAAAAGATCCAAAAATTCTAAAAAAGATAGTTGATTTAGCGCAAATAAAAAATACGGATGTTGTATTGGAAATTGGACCAGGGGAGGGGACTTTGACCAAATTTTTGATTGAAAAAGCTAAAAATGTTATAGCCGTAGAAAAAGACAAAAGAATGGTTAACTTTTTAAATGAAAAATTCAAAAAAGAAATTGATAAAGGAGAATTAGAAGTGGTCGCAGGAGATATTTTGGATTTGGCGCCAAAAGATATTTTTTCACCACAAGCCCAGAAATGCATGGATATTTTATTGATAAAAAATTCCTCGTGCTCGGCTCAGTCAGCCTCGCAAAGCATTTCTAAACTTATAGACTCAAAATATGTTCTCGTTGGAAATATCCCATATTACATAACAGGATCTTTATTTAAAAAAGTTTTAGAATCAGAAAATCAACCAAAATCAATCACTTTTGTTGTCCAAAAAGAAGTAGCCGAGAGAATTATAGCAAGAGACGGAAAAGAGAGCATCTTGAGCATCTCAGTGAAAGTATATGGCGAGCCAGAATACGGAGGAACCATAAAAGCTGGAAGCTTCTACCCAAAACCAAAAGTTGATTCGGCTATTATTTCTATAAGAAATATAAATAGAAAAAAATTTGAGAATATAAATAAGCGAAAAATCTCTTGTTCAGAAAGTCCTCGGACTCCCTCGCTTCGCTTAGCCAGACTTTCTTCTCAAGACTTTTCCGCTTCAACCACCAAAAAAATAGAGAAAAATTTTTTTGATGTTTTAAAAACAGGTTTCGCTCACAAAAGAAAGCTTCTTATAAAGAATTTGGGGAAATTTGTTAACAAAAAAGAAAATCAAAAATTAGAAGAGATATTTGATAAGTGCAATATTTCAAAAAAAGCCAGAGCCGAAGATCTGGATGTAGAAAAATGGATTTGTTTAACTAAAGAGATTTTCTAATTTTGAATTTTTCCACTAAATTAAAACAATTTTTATTGATACTTGCTATAATTAAAGAGTGAATAATTTACCGAGCAAAAAAGTCTTGAGTGTTTTTGTGATCGTGACTTCTTTTGTTATATCTATAATAATCGTATTTGGAAAAGAAAAGACGAGCTCTGCCATAAATTATGCAAGCAATCTAGTGGCAGGAGACAAAATCAGAGTTTCAGAAAATAAAAATTGGCAAAATGATCTTCAAAAATTAAATATCATAAACACTGCCACATCAAGCAAAGACGAGAAAGAAACAACAACAGATGCCATTTCAAGAACTTTAATATCAAATTATCTTTCTCTTAAACAGTCTGGCACATTCGACGAAAATTCATCAAAAGCTTTGGTGGATCAAACCATAGAATATTTAGATAAAACCACCGATCAAGAGACATTCATTTCAAAATTAGAAAACGTGGCAGAAGACAATGGCAGAATTTCTATTGCCGAATACGGTGATAATTTGGGAAATATTTTAAAAATAAACAAACCAGAAAATGTAAAAAACGAGCTTGAAATAATAACATCGGCCTTAAGCCAAAATAATGTTTCTAAAATAAAGGAACTTGAAAGTATTATAAATACTTATGAAAAAACGGCCAAAGATTTGACCACTATGAAAGTGCCAAAAACATTTGTAAAAGCTCATCTTGATATAATAAATGGCATGTTTGGTATGGCAAAATCATTAAAAGAATCTTCAGCCGTGTTTGAAGATCCTTTTTTGGGTCTTTCTTTGATTCAAGAATATCAAAAAAGTGGTTTAAAAATGTATGGAGCCATTGAG
Organism: uncultured Candidatus Saccharibacteria bacterium; assembly: GCA_964601245.1. Taxonomy (GTDB): domain Bacteria; phylum Patescibacteriota; class Minisyncoccia; order Phycocordibacterales; family WO2-35-19; genus CAZRMR01. Next base: position 40,419 of record CAZRMR010000001.1, on the reverse strand, counting down.
GCGGTAAAAAAATACATAAAAGAAAATAATATTGTTTATAAACAAGGAAGTGGTGGTTATTATCTATATTACGGAATATAATTAATACAAAATGAATACTAAATTTAGAAAAAGTATAGCTCTTATATGCCTGCTTTCTGTCTTTTCTATTTCTTTCTTGCCCATATTTTCAAGAAAAGCGGAGGCTCAATGGGCCGTTTGGGATATTCCTGGCGCTTTGAAAGACATGGGTCTTGACGCGATCGCTTGGGAAGTTGTAAACAGGGTAATAAACAGGATGGCCGCAAGTACCGTACAGTGGATAAATTCTGGTTTTCAAGGTAGCCCTATGTATGTCACAAATCCAGAATCTTACTTTTTAGACATAGGAGATCAATTAGCTGGTCAATACATTTTGAGTGACCCGGATTTGCAGTTTTTATGCGGACCTCTCCAAGCAAAAGTAAGGATAGCCTTGGCGAGATCTTATCTTGGTGAAGATCAGAGATGGAATTGTACAGTTACAGATGTTATAGACAACATAGATGATTTTATGGACAACTTTGAAAGAGGGGGGTGGGAAGGTTTTATGAAAATAAGCCAAGAATCTCAAAACAACCCCCTTGGAGCATATATGCAAGCCGAGGGTGCCCTCTCAAGAGAATTGTCAAAAGCCATTGGTACAAAAAAAGAAGAATTGTCTTGGGGTAGTGGATTTTTGAGTAAAAAAGAGTGTGTTGAATGGGATGAAGCAGACCCCGCAGAACTTGCTGAACTTGAAGCTCTAGATCCTGGGACTAGTTATGAAGGTACCAGAGTTTGTATAAGAGAAGAAACAGTAACTCCAGGAGAAACAATATCTAACCAATTAAATGATGTTTTGGGTATAGGCAACAATAAGCTCGCCGTTGCTGATGAAATAAATGAAATAGTTAGCGCCCTTCTAAATCAATTGGTAAATAAGATTGTTGGTGGTATGGGAAGTTTGCTGGGAGCAAGTAGACCAGACCCAACAGAAAAAAATACCCAGTCTTTGAGAGATTTACTCGCAAGTAGCACAGAAACAGTTGATTATTTCGGCAACAAACAAGATACAACCATAACAAACCAACCAATCCCAGATGACAGCACTCTTGTTTGGCCAAGTTCACCAACAGGTCCAACAGGTGGTACAAGTAGAGGAGACAATCAAGATTCACCGTTCCAAAATCCATAAATTATGTTTAAATTGTCCAAAAAAATTTCAATATTCGTATTAATGTTTTTTTTGGTGGTAATATTTTTACCATTGGTTTCTTTTGGAGCAACAACCACACCCCAAGGATCAACATTGGGGGCTACCGGGGCCTTATTAGGAGCAGGACTTAAAACAGTAAATCCAGTGCTTTCTGGAGAAAGTTTTATAAATTTCTTAGATGTACTTATTGAGCCTTTGTTTAAATCTATAGGACAGGCTCTAATGCTTATATCGAGCGGAGTTTTGATACTTACAGGATGGATTTTTGATATGGTCGTCGAAACCACCATAACCAATGTAAATCAATATTTTGGTAGTCAAGCCCCAATGGGCCAATCCATATCTAAAGCTTGGGGTACACTCAGAGATTTGGCGAATATGGCTTTCATATTCGTATTGCTTTATGCGGCCTTTAAAGCAATGTTTGATGCAAATTTTGGAGAAGCGGGTAAGACAATAAAAAACATAATAATCATAGCTCTGCTTATAAATTTCAGTTTGTTTTTTACAAAAGTAGTAATAGATGCATCAAATGTAATTTCCTTGGGTTTTTATAGAGCTATAGCCTCTTCAAACGAGCAAACACTAAAAGCAAACGAGAGGGGACAGAGTGTTTTTGGATCAACGTCAGAATTTAAAGGTATATCAGGAGGTTATATGAGAATGCTCGGTCTTCAAACTTTTTATAGTGCAGATATTTTGGATAAACAAAATAGCGGAGTAAAAGTTTTAGCTCTTGGTGTTTTTAGCTCTATCTTCATGCTCGTATCTTCGGTCATATTTTTGATATCTGGAGTAATGTTTGCGGCAAGATTTATAATACTTGTCTTTTTAATGATTCTTTCGCCTCTGGCATTCGTCGCATACACCGTCCCCGGAGGAAGTGGGCAGTTTAATAAGTGGGTTGATGCCCTTAAAGAACAGGCGCTTTTTGCCCCCGTTTTTTTCGCTCTCACTTGGGTCGCTTTTCAACTTGGTAATACTTTGGTTACACCAGAAGTATCTTGGGTGCAAGCTGTTACTGGAACAGATGTTGAAAAAGTTTCAGATGTAAAAACCCTTCTTTTAAACTTCACTCTTTTGATAGGATTTTCAATTGCCGCACTGGTCTTTTCAAAACAAATGGTCAAATCCACCCCTAGGTTTAAAGAAATCACTGGGGGAATTGGCTCAGCGGCAATAGGGGGGACAGCATTTCTTGGAAGACAGACTATTGGCAGAGGGGCCAATATGATATCAGAAAAATATAGAGATAAACTATCAAAAACATCTTATGGAAGAGCTGGTCTATGGTTAGCAGATAAAGCAAGAAACAAATCTTTTGACGCAAGATCACTTGCAGATACTGGTATCGGTAAAGCAATCGGAGCTAACAAAGTAACTGATATACTGGGTAAAGCCGGAGGTAGTGGAGGATTCAAAAAATCTATTGATGAAAAAGCAAAAGAAAAGGCAGATTATGCCAAAAGAGTTTACGGCCAAACAGATGAGGAAAAAAGATTGGCTAAAGAAAGAAAACAAATATACGAAAAAGAAAAAGAAAATGCCACCGAGGAAGTAAGAAAACAAAGAGAAAAAGAAGCTTCCGACAAAGCAAAAGAAAGAGATGAATACTTAGAATCAAAAACAAAAGAAGAGGCTGAGGAACAGAAAAAAATTGAGAAAGAACTGGAAGACAAGAAAAAAGAGCTGGACCAAGCAATAAAAGAGAAAAAAGTTAGTGATCAATTAATAATAGAAAGAGAGATTGAGGAAATAAAGAAAAATAAAGCAAGAATTGATGAAAGATTGGCAGACAAAATAAAAGAAATAAAAAAATCTGACGAAAAATTTAAAGAATTAGATAAAGAAGCAAAAGAAGCTTCAGATAAAGCAAAAGAAAAAGATATAAGAGACGAAGAATTGTTGAAAGAATTGGTTGGAGATCAAAAAGATATATTTGAAAAGGCTAAAAAAGCTTATGATTCTGTAAATATGAACTACAAAAAAAGAATGGAAGAATATGCTAAAAGATTGGAAGGAGAAAGTCCTGTGATAACTTCAGCCGGAACGGCAATCGGAATGACAATAGGCACCGTACTCGGTGGGCCGATAGGATTTATAGCCGGTTCTGCTCTTGGCGCATGGGCTGGAAAGAAGAGCGGTAGCTATCTACCACCAAATAAAGGATGGGCGGGAAACAAAGCGGCGGCGGCGGCTGTGAGAAAAGCATCTGGAGATAAGTCATTAGAAGAGCAAGCAGCTGAAATATTAAAGAAGATGGAAGCTGAAAAAAAGAAAAATGAAGCGAAGAAAAAAGGTGAAGAAAATGAGGGAGGAGAGGGAAATTCAAATTAATAAAAATAATAAAAATGAGTGAAAATACTTTAGAAAAATATTTGATAGCGTGTCCAGATGTAATAAAAAATATAATTGTTAGTGATGTCTTGAACAAAGAAATTTTATATATATCAGAAAGATTTGGACTTGCTCAAGAAAAAATATCTCTTTTAAAAAATGAGGTCTTGTTTGTTTTGATAGGAATGGAGCCAAGAAAAGACTTTGTTCAGAATATAAAAAATAATGTGTGGTTGGATCAAAATGTTGCACAATGGTTAGCTGAGGACATAGAAAAAAACATTTTTAGCAAAGTAAAAGATGAGCTTGATGAAATGGAGAGACAAATAGAAAGCGCGGAAGAAAGCACGGCAACAAAAAATGTCGGTAACGATTTTGAGCAGATAATTGCCAATCAAGCGAAAGCGATGCAACCCGCCCGCGACGCTATCACTAGCGAGGCGGGCAGGCCCACTCAAAACAAAAACGAAAACGGAACGGGCAGGCCAGTTTACGAAGCACCAGACAATTTACCAACAGAAGAAGAGAAGCCAAGGGTAATACACAATTATATAGGGAGTGACCCATATAGAGAACCTATAGAATAAGTATTAAGGAAAAAGTATTAAGGGTTATGGAAGAAAAAATAAAAATAGAATCATTTGCGTGGCAAGAATGATATAAACTTACAATAATAATATATAAAATTACAAAAACATTTCCCAAAGAAGAATTATTTGCCCTAATTTCGCAAATTCGCAGATCAGCTTCTTTGGTTCCATCAAATATAGAAGATAGTTTTAGTAGGTTTTCTGATAAAGACAAAAGTTATTTTTACACAATCACTCTTGGCTCTTTAACAGAAACCTAAAATAATCTTTTAATCTCAAAAGATTTGGGTTATATAAACCAAAAAAAATTTTGATGAAATTTGGAATCATACTATAATGGTAAGTAAGTTATGCAGCGGCTTAATTAAAAGCATGAGAAACTCTTAACCTTAACCCTTAATACTTACTACTTAATACTTTTCTTATGAGATTCCAAATACCACAATTTATAGACGTTGAAGACAAAATATTTGGACCTTTTACGTTGAAACAATTCATTTATCTTGCTGGAGGAGCAAGTGTCGCAGTTATAGCTATTACAACTTTTGGTCTATTTTGGGGTCTTCTTTTGTCATCACCCATAGTTATTCTCGCTCTGGCTCTCACTTTTTATAAAGTAAACAATAGACCTTTTATAAATGTTTTAGAATCTGCTTTCAAATATTTTGTGAAAGATAAATTATACATATGGCAAAAAAGAGAAGTCAAAAAAGAGAATAGTTCTGGATCCGAAGAAAAATTTAGCTCACTTGTTGTGCCACATTTGTCCCAAAGTAAATTAAAAGATTTGAATTGGAAATTGGATGTAAAGAAGAATGATGAAAATCCTCTGTAGCTATAATTTTTCATCTGATATAAAATAAAATTATGAGTAAAAACGCAACTCAAGAATTTGTGCCAATAGAAGATGTAAGAGATGGGATCATAACCTTAAAGGATGGGGGAATGAGAGGAATACTTATGGCTTCTTCTATAAATTTTTCATTAAAATCTGCAGAAGAAAGAGAAGCTATTCTTTATCAGTTTCAGGATTTTTTAAATTCTCTTGAATTTGAAATTCAAATAGTAATCCAATCAAGGAGATTGGACATAAGACCTTATGTAGCAATACTCGAAGATAGATACAAAGAACAAACAAACGAACTTATGAAAATACAGATAGAGCAATACATACAATTTATAAAAAGTTTTACTGAAGCAACGAGTATCATGACAAAAAACTTTTTTGTTGTAGTACCTTATCAATCAGCAATTTTGTCTTCGAAGGGAAGTTCTGGCTTTTTTTCTTCAAAAACAGATAAAACAAAAAAAGAAGAAAGTTTTGAAGAAAACAAAAACCAACTTGAACAAAGAATGAGTGTGGTCGAACAGGGTTTGGTGCGTTGCGGAGTAAGAGTAGCAAAATTGGGGACAGATGAGGTAGTAGAGTTGTTTTACAAAACATTTAATCCGGGAGAATCAGAGAAACCAATAAAGATGGAGTGAGGGGGTAAGAGTTAATGTAAAAATACATAAAATATGTTTAGTTTTTTAAAGAAAAAAGAAAAAAAAGGAGAAGCGCCAATATCGATATTGCCAAAATCAATAACAAACAGCGCCGAATTAGAGCTTCAGGACATTTTGGCCCCAAGCGCCCTTAAAGTAAACCCAAAAGAATTAAATTTGGGAGAAAAATTGGTCAGAAGCTTTTTTGTCATATCTTATCCTCGCTTTTTGTCTGAAGATTGGTTTTCACCAATTATAAATATGGATAAAATGTTTGATATATCTATATTTATAAATCCTCTTGAGACAGCAAAAGTTTTGAGAACTTTTCAAAAAAAGGTAGCCGAAGTCCAAAGCCAGATAAGAACAAGAGAGGAAAAGGGTTTGGTGAGAGATCCAGTGCTTGATACGGCATATCAAGATTTGGAAAATTTGAGAGATCAACTTCAGCAAGCTCAAGAAAGAATGTTTGACGTTGGTCTTTACATATCAGTCTATGCCAACAACAGCGAAGAGTTGGACAAGGCAGAATCAGAAATAAAATCTATATTGGAATCAAAAATGGTTTATGTAAAACCAGCTCTTTTCCAACAACAACAGGGTTTTGAGAGTATTTTACCAATAGTAAAGGATGAATTAAATGTCCACTCAAAAATAAATTCTTCTCCTCTTTCCAGCATTTTCCCTTTTATATCTTTTGACCTTACATCTGATAAGGGGGTTTTGTATGGTATAAACAGACACAATTCAAGCTTAGTTCTTTTTGATAGATTTTCTCTTGAGAATTATAACTCTATAACATTTGCAAAATCAGGGGCAGGAAAATCTTTTTGTACAAAATTGGAAATTTTAAGAACTTTGATGTTTGATACGGAAGTAATAGTCATAGACCCAGAAAATGAGTATCAATACATGGCAGAAACGGTCGGTGGAAGATATTTTAATATCTCCTTGAACTCTGATCATCATATAAATCCATTTGAGCTACCAATCCCCGGTGAAGACGAGTCAAGCGCTTCAGTGCTTAGAAGCCAGATTATAAATTTGGTTGGGTTGTTTAGGATAATGATGGGTGGATTAACGGCCGAAGAAGACGCAATAATAGACAGAGCAATAACCGAAACTTACGCATTAAAAGATATTACCGCTGATTCAGATTTTAAAAATATAGAACCTCCACTTCTTTCCGATTTTGAAATGGTTTTGTCTGGGATGGAGGGGGGTGAATCTTTGGCCCAAAGATTATCTAAATATACAAAAGGTACTTGGTCTAATTTCATAAACAAACCTTCAAACATAGATATAAACAAAAAGTTTGTCGTCTTTTCGATTAGAGACATGGAAGATGAATTGAAGCCAGTAGCTATGTATATAGTCACTCACTATATTTGGAACACCATAAGAAAAGAGATGAAAAAAAGACTTCTTGTTATTGATGAGGCTTGGTGGATGATGAAATCTGAAGACACTGCCTCCTTCCTTCTTTCTTTGGCAAAAAGAGGTAGAAAATATTACCTCGGTCTTGCCACTATAACCCAAGACGTCGACGATTTCTTAAAATCACCATATGGCACACCTATAATCACAAACTCTTCTATTCAAATACTCCTCAAGCAATCTCCGACAACCATTGATCGTCTTCAAGAAGTATTCAATCTTACGGATGAAGAAAAATATCTTCTTTTGGAATCTGGGGTGGGAGAAGGAATATTTTTTGCTGGACTAAAACATGTTGCTATAAAAATAATTGCTTCTTATACAGAAGAACAAATAATAACTTCCGATCCTTCTCAAGTTTTGGCTATGAAAAAATCCTTGAAAGAGAATGGGGCATAAAATATGGAAGAAGAATTTACACAAAACAAATTAACAAAGAGACCTTTAAATATACCAGTTAGAAATTTTGAAATAAAAGAGGGTGGGGAGGTAAATTATAGAATAAGCACTTGGATGGCTGTTTTTTTAGTTTCCTTTGCGGTACTAGTAGATTTAGCAGAATTGTTCATTACTTGGATAGGAGCCGTAGTTGTTGGTGGGATAATCAGCACTGTCATATCTACAATAGCTGGTTTTGTTTTTTTTGTTTGGTATCTTTTGCTTGGAGTACCTGCTTTTGGGAACCCAAAACAACTTACTGTCAGAATGATCACTTTTGTTGGAGAAATTATGCCCTTTTTTGATGCTATACCTATTTTGTCTTGGCTTTGGACCATAGGCACTATTCTTACTATTATAATAAGCCGATCTGAAGATAAAGGAGGAGTTTTAGGTCAAACTTTTAACACATTAAATTTAGAATCACAGAAAAAACTACCTTAGCTATTTTAAATTGTGTTAAAATACTTATATAAACAAATGAGATGTCTTGTTTTAAAAATTTTTATATTTGCATTTGTTTTTTTACCTATTTTTTCTTTGGCCCAAACCATAGATACACCTTATGCCCTTTCAAATGAATTGTCTGTCGAAATGACTCCAAAATATCCCAAACCAAACGAAAATGTTTCGATTGTTTTGAGAATGTATACAGAAAATTTAGATTCGGCAGAAATATCTTGGTTTATAAACGATTCCTTAGTTTTAAAAGGGATTGGGGAGACTCGTTATTCTTTTGTGACAGGAAATATAGGTGATCAAGAAAAAATAGAAGTGAGAATAAAACTTTTAAACGGCACTTCTTTTTCAAAATCATTTACTTTAAATTTGGCTAGTGTTGATCTTATTTGGGAATCATACTCTTATGTACCACCTTTTTATAAAGGTAAAGCTTTGCACCCAAGGCAAGGAGCTTTAAAAATAGTCGCTATACCAAACTTTGTAGCAAACGGAAAACAAATATTGCCCCAAAATCTTGTTTACACATGGTCAAATGGCATAAAAACACTTGAATCAAGTTCTGGTTATGGCAAAGCAGTACTTGTTATAAGTGGATCTGATTTGGGTAGAGCAGAAGATATAAGCGTTTTGGTTGTCGATAGAGAAAACAATATAGTGGCAAGCGAAGATTTGTATATAAAACCAACTGATCCAGAAATTGTTTTTTATGAGAAAAATCCTTACTATGGAGATAATTTTGAAAGAGCTTTAACAAACAATTATGAGATGAAGTCTTCAGAACTGCAGATTTTCGCTTCTCCTTTTTATTTTTCAAGCCCCCAAGAAAATCTGACCTTCACTTGGTCTCTCAATGGCAAAACGATTTCTTCTTTGAAGGACTCTATGACCGCTCTATTCAAAAAACCAGAAGGAGAATCGGGTAGATCAAACCTTCGTCTAAATATCGGTCAAACCGCAAAAATTTTTCAGCAAGCAAGTAAAAATTTAACAATAAGATTTGAAGAATAAAATGAAAAAAACCAAAACAAAATTTTTGACAACACTCTTTTTGGTTATATTTGTAATATTTATTTTTGGAATAAAGGTGAGTGCGCAGGAAATAGAGAAAGATTATGAACTTTTAGCTCCAATACCATGCGTAGGTGGGGATTGTGATAGTCTTGCGAAAGAAACAGATCTCTCAAAATATATACCGGGACTTTTTAAGTTGTTAGTCGGTCTTTCTGCGGTTGCAGCGGTCTTAATGATTGTTTTTGGTGGTTTTGAATATATGTCTTCAGACGCACTCATGAAAAAAGAAGCGGGCAAAGAAAGAATGAAAAACGCAATATTTGGCCTTATTTTTGTTATTTCCGCTTGGCTTATTTTAAATACCATTAACCCAAAAATCCTTAATTTTGATTTAAATATAGAGAATATACAAGTCAAAGATAAAGGGAGTCTTCAGCCTGTATCAACCGGCGATATTGTAACAGAGGGAGTAGCTTCATCTTTTACAAATGTAGGAATTATAATTGGAACAGCCAAATCTGTTTGCCCAAACTGTGTATTTTCACCAGTATCATTATCAACATACACAAATACAAAATACCCACTTAAACCAGAAGATTTAGCCAAATTTAGCTGTCAAACTTGTATACCGCTCGATAAAAGCATAGGTACAAATGGAGAGACTCACACGAACGTTACTCCAGATACAAAATCAAAAATAGAAAAAATGAATGAGGAGTTAAAAAAACAAAATATTGTTTGGTCAGTAAGCGAGGCATTCCCACCAACTGTGCATCAC
>CAZRMR010000001.1:24424-30640 GCA_964601245.1 uncultured Candidatus Saccharibacteria bacterium | reverse complement strand
ACATGTATAGACGCAGTAACAAATTCTTCCCATCCAACCATAAATTCTTTTTTTGAAGCAGCACAAAAAGCTGGATTAGAAGCAGTATATGAAGTAAAAACAGAAGATGAAAAAAAGAGATTGATAGAGGGTGGTGTTAAAGGAACAATACTTGTCGTACCTTGGGCAACAGGTGGTCATTTTTCTGTTTACAATAGATAAATATGAAAAAAGTATTACTTATAATTGGAATAATCGTAATAGTAGCTATAGTCGCTTTTTTGATGTTTGGAAACAATATGGTAAACCAAGACGAAAGTAGCAGTAGAGTTGGTTTTTCCATTATGGATTATTTACCCTTTGGCACAAACGACGGTGGGCAATTTAACATAAGCACAAAAACAGATACCGAAAATAATGTAGTTGCACCAAATCAAGATGTTTCAATAAATAAACCAATACCAAGATTAAGAAAGATATCAAACGAACCAGTTGCTGGGGCGGTGATTTTTAATATTGGAAGTAGTAGTGTTGTAAGGTTTGTAGAAAAAGGTACTGGCAATGTATATGAAGCAAGATCTGACTCACATTTGATCCAGAGGCTCACAAACACAACAATACCAAGGATAATAAGGGCTTTTTGGTTACCAGATGGTTCTGGTTTTATAGGTCAAACATTAACAGAAGACATGTCTGTAGTTGAAACAAATTTTATAAAACTTAAAAAAAATACTGCCACAACCACAGAATCTTTAACACAATACAGCACAATAAAAAGCAGTTTACCCACAGGCATAAAAGAAATAGCAATAAGACCAGACGGATTGAAAATATTTTATTACACCTCTATACCGTCCGCTTCTTTTTGGTTTATATCAAACCCAGACGGGACAAATAGTGTATCGCTCAATTCGCACCCAATAACAGAGTGGATACCGGAGTGGATAAACGAAAACACCATAATAATGCAAACCAAAGGTAGTATTCAGGCAAAAAGTTATTTATATTCATTTAATGTATCAAACAAAACAATGAAAAAAGTTGGAGTTAGTTTGTATGGTATGTCTTCAAACACAAACAACGACTCCTCTTTTTCGCTCGTATCATCTGGTCTAAGTTTGTTTTTAATAGACAATAAGAATATTTCTTCTACAAAAATTGAAACGGAAACATTGGCAGAAAAATGTGTTTGGACCAAAAAGGAAGTTTTGTTTGCTTATTGCGCAATACCAATTTCTTCTATTTCTGGAGTATTTCCTGATGATTGGTATAAAGGGGTTGCCCAAAGCGAAGACTCTATTGTTAAAATTGATTTAAAAAATAATGTTTTTTACCCTACATCTTATTTATCTGAAGAATCTAGTGAAAAAATTGATGTCGTAGATATTTCAATATCAAAAGACGACAGCCATATTATATTTAGAAATAAAATAGACGGGTATTTGTGGATGCTTAGGATTGCTGAATAACCTTCTTTTTAATATAAAGATCTTGAAGGACCCCCACCACATTACTTACAAACCAATAGAGAGCGACAACTGCTGATATTTTCCAAGAAATAAAGAAAACAACGATTGGCATAGTATATTTCATTTGTTTTGCAAGTATTACAGAAAATTCTTCGTTTGAAGATTTTTTATTAGATTCAGAATTGGGGGAAGATAGATGCATCTGCAAAAACGAGCTTACCGCGGCCAAAAAAGCCAAAAAAGCACTTTTTTGAGATATATCAAACAAACCAAAAAGGTGCATGGATACGCTCTGTGGCATTTTCACAAAAGAATAAAGCAAACTTGCGTCTATGACAGGTAAACCTGATTTAAAAAATATATAGTAGAGAGAGTATATTATTGGAATTTGGATCAAAACTGTGCCTATACTAGAAAAAGGGTTTATATTGTTTTCTTTATAAAATTCCATCATTTTTACAGCTTGAATCTGTTTGTCTTTGTATTTTTCTTTTATGGAATTTAATTCTCCACTTTTTTCTTTCATCTTTATTTGAGTAATAACCGCTTTTTTGGAAAGGGGATAGAGCACAAACTTAACAATTATAGTAAGAATTATTGTTGCAATACCTGCGTCTATCCAATCTATATTCAATATTAGAACCAAAAGATTATAGAGTGGTATGTATATTATTGTTTTTAATATTGAAATCATTTTATTTTTTTAATCCAGACTTAGAAATTAGATAATTTATGTTATCTTCTACCTCTTTTCTGTTATTTGGTAATTTTTTGAAATAAAAAACAGCAAGAACACCCATTTTAACATCAGATAGGTTTTTTTGCATAAAATTGTATCCCCACCTTCTTAATTTGTTTCTGACTACAGCACTTTTTGATATTTTCTTCGAAACAGAAAAAGAGAACCTTTTTTCGGGATATTTTATGATTTTCATAGAAAAAATGTCCGAGAAAAAAAATTTTGCTTTGTTTGAAGACAAAATTTTGAACATATTTCTTTGTATTCTATTTTTTGAAGAAAGCATTTTATACAGAAAGCCTTTTTCTACCCTTTCTGCGTCTGTTATTCAAAACTTTTGATCCAGATTTGGTTTTACTTCTCTTTAGAAAACCATGACTTTTTGACCTTTTTCTTTTTTTGGGTTGATAAGTTGTTGACATTTCTTTTTAAATTAGAGCTTATTAAAAAAAATCTGCTTATTCACAAATTATAAACATAAATAATAATAAAAACAAGTTTCATTAAAAAAAAATGAATATATAATAAGCGAGTAAGATATTATTATTGGTTTAATCTCTAAAGAGATGGATACCCAGGAACTTTGGAATGATGTTTTAAAAAAAATAGAATCCTCTGTTTCAAAAGCAAATTTTACGACTTGGTTTAAAGATACTAAAATATCAGGTTTTGATAATGGTGTTGTTTACCTAAGTGTACCGAACACCTTTGTTCAAGAATGGCTTCTTAAAAAATTCCACCAAACAATATTAAAATTTTTAAGAGAATCTTCTGAATCTATACACGCCTTGGAATATGTTATAAAAGAAGAGATAAAAATAAAAAACCAATACATACCAACCAAAGGATCATCCCCAACAAGAGAACTTCCTTTATCTGAATATTATGTAAATAAAGAAGACAATCTTAACCCAAGATATACTTTTGAATCGTTTGTTGTTGGACCATTTAATGAATTGGCTTATGCTGCAGCTCAGGCTGTGATAAAAAATTTTGGTGTTGTGTATAATCCGTTTTTTGTTTATGGAAACACTGGACATGGAAAAACTCATTTAATACAAGCTATAGGAAACGCTGTAAAAGCCCTGGATCCATCTAAAAAAATTTTATACTTTACATCAGAAAAATTCACAAATGATTATGTAAACTCTGTTCAGGTTAATAAAATAACTCAATTTAAAGAAAAATATAGAAAATACGATATGTTAATAATGGATGATGTTCAATTCTTGTCTGGTAAAGAAAAAACACAAGAAGAATTGTTTCATCTTTTCAATACAATGAGGGATTCTAATAAACATATAGTTTTTTCTTGTGATAAACACCCAAATTTTGTTGTTGGACTAGAAGATAGATTAAAATCAAGATTTTCTTCTGGAATGGTTATAGATATTCCTGCTCCAGACCACGAATCAAGAGTTGCTATAATTAAATCAAAATGTTCTAGTATAAACCTATTTTTAGATGAAGATATTGTAAATTATCTTGCTGAATCAATAAAAGGTAATATTAGAGATCTTGAGGGTGTTATAAACCTAATAGTGTGCCAAACGGAAACAAAAAATAGAACATTAAACCTAAACGAAATAAAAGATCTTGTAAAAAACAGCATAAAACAAAAGAAATTACTGTCTTATAAAGAAGTCGTAAAGATAATATCTGATTTTTATAAAATTGAAGAAAATTCAATATATGAAAAGACTAGAAAAAAAGAAGTAATAAAACCAAGACAAATAATAATGTATATTTTAAGAGAAGATTTTAATATATCTTATCCATCAATAGGGGAGAAACTTGGAGGTAGAGATCATACAACAGTTATTCATTCTTGTGAAAAAATAAAAAAAGAAGTTATGGTTGATAATCTTCTCTCAAAAGAAATTCAAGAAATAAGGTCGATGATTGGTTAGTGTGTATTAGTTGTTTATAAATTGTGTTGATTTTGTTTTAAAATAGTTGATAAAAATAATTAAAATTAAAATTAATAAAATCAAACACATATTTATCAACAAGAGTAAAAAAAATAAAATATAAAAAAACTTTTAAATTAAACCTATAAAAAGTTATCAACAAATCCACAACCTATATAGAATTAAAATTTAAATAAATTAATAAAATGAAATTTGAAACAGAAAAAAATATAATTGAACCTCTTATACTAAAAGCTTCGAGATTAGCTAACAAACATCTAACCCTGCCAGTTTTATCCTGTGTTTTTTTGGAAGTTTTAAATGAAAACAAATTGATAATAAAATCAACAAACTTAGATGTTGGTGTTGAAATAGAAACAAAAATCAAAACAATATCTAGTGGTAATATAGCTGTTCCTGCTTCTATTTTAATAAACACTTTGTCTTCAATAAAAGAGAAAAATATTACTTTTGAATCAGTTGATAATAATTTAAAAATATCAACAAAAAATAATAATGTCTTGATAAAATGTATGCAAAGTGAAGATTTTCCTAGTATACCAAAAATAAAAAATGATAATATTTTAAAAATAAACTACAAAGATTTACTTATTGGTTTTAAATCAGTTTGGTACAGCGCCTCTGTTTCTAGTATAAAACCTGAGTTGGGTAGCGTTTTTGTTTATAACAATGGTTCTGGATTGGTATTTGTTTCTACAGATTCTTTTAGGTTGGCTGAAAAAACAATAAATACAAAAAGTTATTCAGAGTTTCCTCAAACACTCATACCTTATAAAAATGTTTCAGAAATTGTAAAAATATTTGAAGATATAGAGGGGGATATGAGTATTATTTTTGACAAGAATCAGGTGGCGTTTTTTGTGGATAATGTATATGTTGTTTCAAGACTGATTGATGGTTCCTTCCCTGATTATAAACAAATAATCCCAAAAAACTTTGTGGCTACAGCAACCATTCTTAAAAATGATTTAATAAATGCAATAAAAACATCAAATATATTTTCTGATAATTTAAACCAAATTAAATTTAAAATTGATTCAAAAAACAAAGTATTAATTATAGAATCAAAAAATAATGATATTGGTGAATATAAAGAATCAATAAAAGCTTCAGTTTCAGGAGAAGATATAGATCTAAATTTTAACAATAAATATATATCTGATTGCATGCAGTCTATACCATCAGAAAGTATAACTTTAAGTTTTGGTGGTATTGGTAAACCTCTTATAATAAATAGTGCTTCGGATAAAAGTTTTATGTATATTGTAATGCCTATGAATCGTTAGTGTGACACAAATATATGTTTTTGTGTGAAATACACAAATAAAAAATGAATCAAATAAACGGTTTTTTGCAAAAATTTATAAAAATAGATAAAGATAATGTATTAAGGATAAATTTGATTTTATCTATTATAAAAAACAGAACAAAAATAGATCTACCAAAATCAGCAATACAAATTTCACAAAACAATATAAAAATAAATTGTTCCAGTTTATTTAAAAATGAAATTTTTCTTCATAAAGAGGAGATAGAAGAAGATTTGAAAGAAAATAAAATATTTCTAAATATATTCAACTAAATATTTGGTCTATAAGGTAAGTCAGATATGAATCCATTGTTTTCAGCCCAAATTCTCACACCATATTCCCATCTTTGAAATTGTGGATCAGAGTATGGATTTTCCGGATAATCACCCCTTGGATCATCTTTTTTGACCCACTTTAATATCGTGTGGACACCGCCAACAACCATATTACCTTCTTGTATTCCCCCTTGCCATATTCCTTTCAAAACAGGCTTTAAAGTGCTTTTATCTTCTATTAGAGGGGTTTCAAACTCATTGTTTGGCATCTTTGCTAAAGCTCTATCCATAAAAGCTCTCCACATTGGTGCTACTATGAATCCAGCAACCCTTTTTTCCATTGGTGAATTGTCGTTGTTTCCTGCCCAAGCTCCTACAACTATATCTCCTGTATATCCTATTATCCAAGCGTCTCTATAATCGTTTGTAGTACCTGTTTTTACAGCAACATCTCTGTTTGGAAAATGTAGAGCCGAAGTTTGACCGAAAGCTGGAGACCTGGCCTCATTGTCA
>CAZRMR010000001.1:23708-24390 GCA_964601245.1 uncultured Candidatus Saccharibacteria bacterium | reverse complement strand
TTCTTTTGCTAAAATTTCTTTAGAAACAACCTCTCTTTTTTCCAAAACTTCTCCTTTTTTGTCTTTTATTTCTAAAACAGCCCCGATTTCGTTTTTTATTCCATTGTTCGCAAAAACGGAATAAGCGCTAGTTATTTCGAGTAGTGTAACTTCACCACCCCCAAGGACTAAAGTGAGACCATAATCTCCTTTGTTTGATAAAGAAGTCATACCCATATCTCTCGCTAATCTAATTGATTCATCAAGTCCAGCCAAATAAAGAACTTTTACTGAAGGTATGTTTAGAGATTGAGCCAAAGCTTCTCTTAAAGAAACTGGTCCTCTAAATATATTGTCGTAATTGTCCGGTGCATAACAACCATTACCCATCGTTAGATCGTTGTAATTGCAGTTTGTTGAAAATTGGGTTTTTACATCAAATAATATTGTTTCCGGAGTATAACCCTTTATAAAAGCTTCTGCATAAACAAAAGGTTTAAATGTTGACCCCGGTTGTCTTTTGGCTAAAGCAACATTAAAAGCACCGTCTATTTTTTGATCAAAATAATTTCTTGATCCAACCATTGAAATTATATCTCCAGTTTTTGGGTCAAGGGCGATTATTGAAGCATTTTCTGCATTAAATTTTTGCTCGTTTTCTAAAGCGTAATTAAAAACTATTTCTTCTGCTTGTGATTGCATT
>CAZRMR010000001.1:10582-23698 GCA_964601245.1 uncultured Candidatus Saccharibacteria bacterium | reverse complement strand
CGTAATCTAGCGTGGTTATAACCCTTAAACCACTTGTTTTTAAAGCTTCTTCTCCATATTTTTTTGTTATGTAGTCTAATACATAAAAAACAAAATGAGGCGCTTTTATACTCTGGTCTCCTTTTTCGATAAAAACAACTTTCTCTTCTATCGCTTTTTTATATTCTTCTTCTGTTATGAAATTACTTTTTAACATTTCTCTTAAAACAAGATTTTTTCTTTCTTCCAATCTGTCTTTATTTTTACCATAAGGTGAGTAAAAAGTCGGAGCTTTTGGTAAGGCTGCTAAATAGGCCGCTTCAGCTAAAGTGACATCTCTTGAACTTTTGCCAAAAAAACTATTACTTGCTTCTTCAACTCCATAAATTACACCTCCATAAGGAATTTCATTTAAATACATAGACAAAATCTCATCTTTTGAAGACATTTGTTCTAATTTTACTGCTAACACCCACTCTTTTATTTTTCTTGATATAAGTTTTTCACTAGTTAAAATTGAATTTTTAACAACTTGTTGGGTTATAGTTGATCCACCTTGGCTAAAATTTAAACTAAGTAAATTAACAACCACCGCTCTTAAAAAGGCAGTTGGTTTTACTCCTTTGTGTTCATAAAATTCCTTATCTTCTATTGCAATGGTTGCGTTTTTTATATGTCTAGATATTTCATCTATTGGAACAACGCTTCTTCTTTCGTTTCCTCCTGTATCGTAGAGAAGTATTTTTCCAGTTCTATCATATATTTTTGTAGATTCGCTAACTCTCCTCTCTCTTATTGACTCTGATGTCGGAACCTTAAAAGTGCTAATCCATATTAAAATTATGGAGGAAAAAATCAAAAAAGCCGAAAAAAATAAAGTTAATAAAGCTCTTATTCCAATTTTGTGTCTTTTTAAAAATTTAAAAAACATATTTATTGTATTATTATATATTATGCCAAAAAGGCAAATTATGGTATAGTTTTTATATGTTTATCTTTGGAAAACAAAAAATTGTGACTGATGATGAAAAAATCAACGAAGTTCTTACTAGAGGAGTGGAAGAAATAATAGACAAAGAAATTTTGAGGAATAAATTAAAGAGTGGTAAACAATTACGTATCAAATTAGGAATTGACCCAACTAGCCCAAACATTCACATTGGAAGATCTATACCATTACTTAAACTTAAAGATTTTCAAAATCTCGGCCACCAGATTGTCTTAATTATAGGAGATTTTACCGGTTTGATAGGGGATACTTCGGATAAAGAAAGTGAACGCCCAATGTTATCAGAAAAAGCAATTAAAGAAAATTTAAAAAATTATATAGAACAAGCGGGAAAAATTATTGATATTAAAAAATGCGAAGTCTATTTTAATAGTAAGTGGTTGGGTGGATTGAATTATTATGAAATAGGAAAACAGGCCGATATATTTTCTTTGAGTGATTTTATTTCTAGAGAAAATATTAACAAAAGATTAAGTGTTGGTAAAAGAGTTTCGCTTAGAGAATTGCTATACCCTCTTATGCAGGGTTATGATTCTGTTGCTGTAAGATCAGATGTTGAAATTGGGGGTACAGATCAAAAGTTTAATCTACTGGCTGGTAGAGATATGCAAAGATTTTATGGCCAAGAACCACAAGATATTTTAACAAACCCTTTAATAGAGGGATTAGATGGTAGGAAAATGAGTTCAAGTTGGGGTAATACAATTAATTTGTTTGATTCGGCCAATGAAATGTATGGTAAGGTTATGTCTCTTAAAGATGAATTACTTATTAAGTATTTTATTTTGGTAACGAGGTTAAGTGTGTCTGAAATAGAAAAATATAAAAATGATTTGAATGCCGGTGTTAACCCTAAAGGTATTAAAACAAGATTGGCTATGGAGATTGTATCTATGTATCACGGAGAAAAGGAGGCAAAAAAAGCACAAGAAAATTTTGAAAAAACTTTTAGTAAAGGAGAATTCCCTGATGATGCAAAAGTTTTGGAAGTAAGTAGCCAAGCAAAATTGATTGATATTTTGGTTGATCAAAAAATAATTGAATCAAAATCCGAATTTAGAAGACTAGTTGATTCAGGGGCGATTTCTGATTATCCAGACAAAAAAATAACGAACCAAAATGAGTCTATGGGGGAGAAAGAGAGAAAATTAAAAATAGGCAAAAAAAATTTCATAATTTTAAGACCAAATTAAAAACCCTTTTCTACGAGATAAGGGTTTTTTAATTTTCCATCTTTTTTATTCAAAATCTTCCTCCTCCTCCTCTTCTTCTTCTTCATCATCATCTACATCCTCTTCTTCGTCTTCATCAATAGGAATTTCTTCTTCTGGTAAATCTTCTTCTGGCTTTTCTCCAATTTCTTCGACATCTTCTAAGTTGTCTGGATTTATAACATCATCTTCGTCTGGCATAAAATATTAAATTAATTTCTAATGCTTGCTCTCGCAAGATAAATTATATTTATCATACCCACATCTTTTTGCAATAATATAATCACAATTTTTCTGTGGATAAATTTGTGGTAGAGCAAGTGAGGGCTATCGCTATAGCATCGTATTCGTCGTCTATTTTTTTATCTTTTTTATTTATCTTCAATATTTTTTCTATCATATTTTTTATTTGGTTTTTGTCGCTTTTACCATAGCCAGTAATTGCCAATTTTATTTGATTTGGATTAAATTCTTTTATTTTTAAATTTTTGATTATTGCTTGATAAATTATCACCCCCCTTGCTTCTGCCACTTGTAGGGCTGTCTTTTTGTTTTTGCTCCAAAGCAAAGTTTCTATTGCTAATTCATCTGGTTTATAATCTTCTACAATATTCTTTATTCTTTCTCCTAAATCAAAAATTCTCTTGTAATGAGGGAGTTTGGGATTTGTCTCAAAACATTCAGAATGGATTAAATTATCGCCGATTTTTGTCTTTTTTATTATCGCTATACCAATTCTTCCATAGCCGGGGTCAACACCAAGTATTATTCTATATTTATTATTTATTAAGGTTTCTTTTTTTTCTTCCATAATACTTAGCTTATTTTTGATAGATTTTTTATTCTGCGTTTGTAAAGACATCTTGCACCTCTTCGTTATCTTCCAATTCTCCTATGAGCGCCTCTAATTTTTTATTATCTTCTTCGTTTAATGACACAGTAATTTGAGGTGTCCATGCTTCTTCGCTACCAACTGGGTTTTTTTTGAAAGCCCAAGAAGCAGATCCTATAGAGGCTAACTCATAACCATTTTTACTTAAAATATGTTTTATCTCTTGGGCAGCTTTGTTTCTGTTTCCTGTTAGTGCTTCTATAATTAGGGCACAACCACCCGGACCGTAAGCTTCATACGTAATCTGCTCCATTTCTCCCCCTTCTCCACCAATACCTTTTTTTATTGCTCTTTCTATGTTTTCATTTGGTACATTTGCTGATTTTGCTTTTTCGATAGCCCCCCTCAAAGATGGTGAATTTATATCACCCTTACATTTTTTAGATTCTAATGTAATAAAACGAACTAATTTGCTAAAAATTTTAGACTTTTCTGCGTCACTAACCGCCTTTTTGTTTTTAATTTTTGACCATTTATTGTGTCCAGACATAAACAAAGAATATATAATTCTAGACCAAGAATCAATATTGAAAATTTTATCAAATTTTTTATAAACTAGAGCAATTTTTTCTGTTTTTCTTCAGGAAAATCTAAACCCAAGTGCTCATAACCGTGTTTTGTAAGAATACGACCGCGAGGTGTTCTCTCTATAAAACCTATTTGCAAAAGATATGGCTCGTGAAATTCTTCTATTGTAGATTCTTCTTCTGATAAAGAAGCAGAAAGAGTGTTTAATCCTACGGGGCCTCCGCTAAATTTTTTTGCAATTGTTTTCAAAATTTCTATATCGGAATGGTTTAAACCGAGATCATCTATTCCAAGAAGATCAAAAGCTTTTTTCACAACTTTTTCATCAAGAAATTCTTTTGACATTTGAGAATAGTCTCTAGCTCTTTTTAATAAATAGTTTGCTGTTCTTGGGGTTGATCTACTTCTCTTTGCTATTGATTTTATGGCTTCTTTGTTTATTTTTACATTCAAAATTTTTGCAGAACGCTCAATAATTTTTTCAATTTCTTTTTCATTATAAAATTCGAGTTTGAATACTCCACCAGAAAACCTACTTCTAAGTGGGGAAGAGATCATGGCAAGTTTGGTGGTTGCTCCTATCAGGGTGAAGGCTGGTAGATCAAGTTCGATTGTCCTAGCCGAGGGCCCTTTACCCAAGATAATATCTAGAGAGCCAGACTCCATTGCTGGGTATAATATCTCTTCTATTGCTTTGTTTAGTCTGTGTATCTCATCAATAAAGAGAATATCACCAGGAGAAAGGTTGGTTAATATGGATGCGAGATCGCCCACTTTTTCTATAGCTGGACCAGAAGTGGATCGCATTTGACTTGCTGTTTCTTTGGCTATGAGATGAGCCAAGGTTGTTTTACCAAGTCCTGGTGGGCCATAAAATAAAACGTGTTCTGGCGGATGATTTCTTTCTTTTGCTGCGCCAAGCAATATTTGTAGGTTTTTCTTTATATTTTCTTGACCTACATAATCGTCCCATTTTGATGGTCTTAGTGTTTTGTCTAAAAATTCGGTTGTGCCATTTTCTCTAAAATCTTCTTCGTATTTATCTATTTCTTTTTGTTTGTCTTTTTGACCCATAATAACTATTATGCCACTCAATTGATTTTAATGAAATCATTAAAAAGATTGACATATTTGTTCATATGTGCTATACTCTAAAAAGCTTTGAAATAAGCTTGTTTATTTTGTAGAATTATATGTTGTAGATTTTATTGGAGATACAAATCTCTAAACGGCGTCTCGTCTCGGACGAGGTTAGACATTAAATCAAGGAAGTGCCGGTACCTTTCTTAGGAGGGCTCGCTAGTACTATCCTCAGAGTAATGTTTTGCTTTTGATTATAATATTAAAAGTGCCATTTAGAGATTTGTGCCTCTAATTTTTTATTTATACTTTTCTAAGTCTCATTATTCACAAATATAAAACTTGATCAATTTTTTTTGTGAATAACCTAAAAACAAAAAATATTTATTCTTCCAAGTCAATCACTCTGCTTAGTTCATCTAAAGAGGTGAGACCTTTTAATACTTTTATCACACCATCTTGCTTCATGTTTAAAATACCTTGGTGTAGCGAAGCTTTGGTTATCTCTCTTTCACTTGGGTTTTCTTTTATTACTGCTTCAACTTTTTCATCTGTTAATATTGCCTCATAAATACCAGTTCTCCCTTTAAATCCGGTAAAATTACATTTTTCACAACCGACAGGCTCACAAACATTTGTTGTGTCTAAACCTTCCAATTCTTTCTTGTCTTCTATGCTTTCTACTATATTTTTTACAATTTTTTTATTTTTTTCATCTAGCTCTGACTTTTTTTTGCAATTATCACACAAAGTTCTTATAAGTCTTTGGGCCATGGCTATATTTATAGCCGAAGTTATTATTTTTGGATTTACACCAAGATCTATTAGGCGAGCGAAGGTGCCCGCCGCATTGTTTGTGTGAAGTGTGGAGAAAACGAGGTGTCCTGTAAGAGCAGAATTTATGGCTATTTCTGCTGTTTCGCTATCTCTTATTTCACCAACCATTATTACATCTGGGTCTTGTCTTAAGGCGCTCCTAAGCCCTTCAAGAAATGTATAACCTCTTTCTTCATCTGTTTGTGTTTGTACTATGCCTTTAAGGTGATATTCAACCGGATTTTCTATTGTTATTATTTTTATTTCCGGATTGTGAATCTTTTTTAGAAAAGCATACAAGGTTGTTGTTTTTCCGCTACCAGTGGGGCCGGTGTTTAATATCATTCCGTTTGGTTTTTTTAACTCTCTTTCTATTATACTCAACAATTTTTTATTTATACCAAGGTTTTCCAAAGATACCGATATGGCATTTGGGTTCAATACTCTCAAAACTACTGATTCTCCATAAGATCCCGGCAAAAGAGATGTTCTTATTTCTATTTCTTCCTCTCGTATTTTTATACTGAATCTCCCGTCTTGAGCTTTACCTTTCAAATTTAATTTAAGATTTGAAACCAATTTTATTCTTGAAAGAAGTAAGTTATATATATTTTGTTCTATTTCTAATATGTCGTTCAAAACTCCATCGAGCCGGTATCTTAATCTAACCAAATTTTCTTCTGGTTCTATGTGAATATCAGATGCTTTTACAGAAATTGCTCCGGCTAAAATTATTTCAAATATTCTAGTTATTCTATAACTTTTTTTGTCTTGGATTACTTGATCTATAGACTTTTTTATATCTTCTATTGTTTTGACATTTTTTATCAATTCTTCAATTTCTTCATTTGATATATCCAAAGCGCCACCTTTGGTCTCCATAGAATATGAAAGATCTTTGTATCTAGACCAAACCTTTTCTAAACTTTGGTGAGAAGCCATGAAATAAGAAGCACTATATCCTCTTTTTTTTAAACTTTCTCCTAACTCTTCTGTTTTTGGGTTGTTTGGAGAAATTATGGCCAAATATATTTTTTTGTTCAAGACATTGAAAGGGGCTACTTCTGCATCTCTTGCTTCCTGTTCTCTCACTATTCTTAAGGCCTCGATGTTTATTGGACTTACTGATAGATCTATATATGGCAGACCATATTTTTGAGACATAGCTTTTGCTAAGCCTTCTTCTTCTTGTTCTCTTAAATCGTTTAATCTCTGTTTTTGTCTGTCTTCATCAAATTTTATTGTCATAAATAAATTATAACATATAGCTAAATATGGCTCTAAATAAAGGGGGATTAAGTATAAAAAATCCTTGACTTTTTTATTCAAATTTGCTATAATATATAACGGAGGTAAGGTACCATGAAAGGGAAAGGGATTTTGATTGGTTTTTTTATCGTCGTCTTCTCGGCGACGATTTGGGGACAGAACCAAGAAGGTTCTGTCGCTATTGCAGGGACGATCGTATCGTCCTCGGACAAGACAGTTGAAAAATTCATCACTTGCGTCGAGAAATTGACGCCGTTGGTCAAAGAAGCAGGCAAGGCCTGTATGGAGATCGCGAAGGTGGCCTCGAAGACCGCCACCAAGGTGGCCAACGAGGCAGCAGACGCCACAAAGGCCTCTCGGCCTGTTGTTCTCGACACTTGGGGATACGGATATGGCGGCCGTTATGGCTACCGTTCTTCGTATCGGCGTGTTGTTCTGATGGCTCCGAGGGTGGCGCCACCGCCTGCAACCCCTCCGCCCCCCGCAACCCCTCCGCCTTCGGCGGATAACTAAGGGGAAGAAAAACAAAGGCGCTCATGCATTGAGCGCCTTTTCTCATTTATCATTTAAAACATTTGTCTAGAATGGTAGAATCAATTTATGGAATCTTGTAACGAATTTTTATCAAAAAGCGAAAAGGAAACCTCCCAAATAGTTTCAATTTTTATTGATAAGTTTTTAGATTTTTCAGAAAAAAATGCAACAATAGTTGGTCTTTATGGCGATCTTGGCTCAGGCAAGACCACCTTTATGAAATATTTGGCCAAAGAATTTGGAGTTGGGGAAACAATACAAAGTCCGACTTTTGTAATAATGAAGAAGTATAGCTTAAAAGATGTAAGTAAAAATGCTCAAGTTCAAGATGAAAAACTTTGGAACTTTTTATTTTCAAACTTTCAAACTTTAATCCATATTGATGCGTACAGAATAGAAAAAGATGAAGAAATGTTAAATTTGGGGTGGCAAGAAATAATTTCTGATCCTCAAAATTTAATTTTTATTGAATGGCCGGAAAAAATAATATCTATTATGCCAAAACATATAAAAATTTATTTTGAACACAAAAATGAAAATGAAAGAAAAATCATCATTAAAAAATAAAAAATTGGTTTTGCTTGATGCCCATGCCATTATTCACAGGGCTTATCACGCCTTACCAGATTTTGCTACAAGCAAAGGGGAACCAACTGGTGCCCTATTCGGTCTTGTTTCTATGATTTTAAAAATTGCTTCTGATCTAAAACCGGATTTTATAATCGCTTGTTATGATTTACCAAAACCAACTTACAGACACGAAGTTTACGATGGTTATAAAGCTGGTAGAGTAAAAACAGATGATGCTCTTGCTATTCAATTAGAAAAATCAAAAGAAATATGCGAAGCCCTAAACATACCAATATATTCAAAAGAAGGTTTTGAAGCGGATGATATACTTGGCACGATAGTTGGGAAATTATCGGATAGAAAGGGAATTGAGATTGTTATTGCTTCTGGAGATATGGATACCCTACAGCTGGTTTCTGGTAGTCGCGTTCGGGTCTATACTCTCAAAAAAGGCATAAACGATACTGTTTTGTATGACGAAAAAGCTGTTAAAGAAAGATTTGGTTTTGGCCCTGAGTTTATGGCTGATTATAAAGGTTTAAGAGGCGATCCATCTGATAATATTTTAGGTATTGAGGGAATAGGCGAAAAGACTGCTACAGAACTTATAATAAATTTTGGCACTATAGAAAATATATATAAAAAAATTAAATCAAAAGATCCTAAAATAAAAGAAAAAATAAAACCAAGAATACTAAATCTTTTAGAAGAAGGAGAAGAGGAAGCAAAATTTAGCAAAATGCTTGCAACAATAAGAAGAGATGCACCTATTGATTTTGTTTTGCCAAGTAAAAGATGGAATGAAGGCTTGGATATTAAAAAAGCAGAAAACTTGTTTGCTATGTTGGAGTTTAGAACGATGGGTGCTAAACTACGAAATTTTTTAAACGGTCAGAAGGAAAGCTTGTCTTCTGAAAGTCTTTGGGTCTCCTCGTTTACAGAAGTGGACTCGGCCAGACTTTCTTCAGATAACTTTCCTTCTGACCTAGAAGAAACAAAACTGGCTCTTTGGGTCCTAAATTCAAACGTCACCAACCCAAGTCTTGAAGATATTTTATTTTTTGCCAAAACAGATTCTTTTGCAGAAGCAAGAGAAAAAATATTAGAGGAAATAAAAAACAAAAAAGAAGAAAATTTTGTTTTTGAACAAATAGAAAAACCACTCATTCCAATTATAAAAAAAATGGAAAAGAGAGGAGTCTTGATAGACAAAAATGTTATAGAAAATTTATATAAAAAATATTCTGAAGAATTAAAAACAATACAGCAAAAAATATGGTCTATTGTAGGAATTGAGTTCAACATATCTTCCCCAAAACAGCTTGGCGAGATTCTTTTCGATAAACTTGGTCTTGTTCTAAAAAACCAGAAAAAGACAGCTGGCGGAGCCAAATCGACAAAAGAATCAGAGTTAGAAAAAATGAAAGAGATGCACCCCGTTGTACCCATGGTCTTAGAATACAGAGAATTGAGCAAACTTATATCGACTTACATAGAGCCCATACCCAAAATACTTGATTCTGAAAATAGATTACATGCCAAATTTATACAGACAGGCACAACGACAGGTAGAATGGTTTCTCAAAATCCAAATTTGCAAAATATACCGATAAGTTCTGAAAGAGGCTCTTATATTAGAAAATCATTTATTGCTCCCAATAATTTTAATTTAGTGGCTTTTGATTATTCTCAAATAGAATTGAGGATTGCTTCTTTTCTTGCAGAAGACAAAAAAATGATTGAGATATTTAAATCTGGAGAAGATATCCATTCGGGTGTAGCTTCTCATGTTTTTGGTGTCCCAATAAATGAAGTGACAAAAGAAATGAGAAGAAAAGCAAAAATTATAAACTTCGGAATACTTTATGGAATGGGTATTAGTGCCCTACAAGCAAATCTGAAGTCAGACAGAAAGACAGCCCAAGAGTTTTATAATAAATATTTTGAAAAATTTGATGGTTTAGCTAGATATTTGGAAAAAACAAAAGAAGAAGCAAATAAAACAGGTTTTACCAAAACATTTTTTGGTAGAAAAAGATATTTTGAAGGCATAAATTCAAAGATTCCTTTTATTAGGGCTTCGGCTGAAAGAATGGCTATCAATGCTCCCATACAGGGGACTTCTGCTGATATTATAAAAATTGCAATGAAACGAATAGATGATTTTGTTGTGAGCAATGGTTTTGAAGAGAAAATATTTCTAACCATTCAAATTCATGATGAGTTGATTTATGAGGTATCTAAAGATTTAGTTGAGAGAGTTGTTCCAGAGATAAAGAAAATAATGCAGGAGGTTATCAAACCAGATCAAATATTTGGAGTACCAATATTGGTAAATGTTTCGGTTGGTAATAATTGGGGAGAGATGATCAATGTATAAATTAATTTAATTATATGAATTCTCTTTTTAAACAATATGAAGGAGTTTTTGATTCGGTGCCAGAAAGGGACGGAGGGCAGAATGAAAAAATAGACCAAGAAAAAACCAAAAAAGAAACAATTTTTTCTTACAACCCTTTTGCTTTACAAGACGCTATAGGGGAGAAAAATATAAAAAATATTTGGATTGAATATCAAAAATTAATATTTGATGGGGTAGAGCCGGAAGAGCTCATATATAAAATTATAAATAAAGTTAGAGATATGCTTTCAATAAAGAGAGGGGCTACCGCTTTAGATCTAGGTATAAAAGATTATCCTTTTAGTAAATCAAAGAAGGATTTGAAAAACTGGGAAGAAAAGGACTTGGAAGATTTTTATACAAAACTTGTTTTTATTTATCATAATTCTCGAATGGGTGGAGACGAAATTGGCCCCGCTTTAGAAAAAGCACTGTTAAAATTGTGATCATGTCGTCACAAATAAATTTGCTGACGCAAATTTTTTGCGACCTCGCCTCGCGGTTTTTGCCCTTCTTTCTCGTCAGGAATATTTTGCTCACCGTCTCTTCCAAAATTTCCCGACACTGACTCGCTTGTTTTTGTTGCTACAAAAATATAGCTCCGTCTCGGACAAGTCTGAAAAAATTCAAAGCAGTTTGGATTTTTTCGCTTGTCCGCCCGCAAGGAATCGAACCTTGGACCATCTCCTTAAAAGGGAGCTGCTCTACCATCTGAGCTACGGGCGGATATATTTTATATCCTATTTTCTAAAACAATATACTATAAATTAAATAAAAATCAAAATTTTTTATAAAGGGAGATCTATGGCAAAAGCTCCTGCGCCTGAAAAAATAAGGGAAATGGTTATGGAAAAAATTAAAACATAAAAAACTAAATTTCTTTTTAAAATTGATGGATCTCTGTACTCAATATAAGCTTCGGCAAAAGTTAGTATTGCCAATACAATTGAAGCTATTTGAGTATAAAAACCCAAGATTAGCATTGCGCCACCAACTATTTCTATAACTCCAAATATTTTTACAAATAATTCTGGTTTTGGAATTCTTAGAGAAGTGAACGAAGATACCCAAGCCTTTTTTTCGTTTTTTAAAGCTAAAATACCAAGATTTACAAATATAAAACTCAAAACCAACCTTAATATAAAAGGGGAGAGGAGTCCGTATGTTAATAATTCTGGAAAAGGGTTTAACATAAAGGTATTATATCAATTATGGAAAAGATTGTCATTTTAAACAATATAAGAAGTAATGAAAACGTCGGATCTATATTTAGAACGGCTGATGCGATAGGGGTCTCTAAAATAATTTTGGTGGGTTATACTCCTGCACCAGTTGATAGGTTTGGAAGGGAAAATAAGGGATTGGCTAAGGCTTCTTTGGGGGCAGAAAAATCAGTAGAGTGGGAGAAGGTTGATACACTCGAAAATGCTATTAAAAAATTAAAAAATTCTTTTTCGGAGTATTATCAAAAATACAAGGATATCATATCGCTAGAAAATTCATCGTGCTCGCCTCAGTCAGGCTCACAAACTATTTTTGATAATACTCAATCAAAGAATTTTGTAATAATAGGAATAGAGCAAGATGAAAGAGCGATTGATTATCGTGATTTGAAAAAATTAATAATTGGTTCCGCAAAATCAACAAAAGATGATCAAGGGACAAGTGTGGCATTTGTTTTTGGTAACGAAGTAGAAGGTCTTTCAAAAGAAGACTTAAAACTTTGCGATTTTATCGCCGAACTACCAATGTTTGGCAAAAAAGAGTCTCTAAATGTGGCTGTCTGTGCCGGTATAGTTTTGTATAGTTTTTGTTTACCAGCTAATTGAATCCACAATAAGCCCATTTCTGTCGTACAGATTTACTTTTTCATTTTTACTTCTCCATAAAGGACCAAATCTGTTTAGAAATACTCTATATTCATTTACCGCAAAGTTTTTATCTCCTAAATTATTTGCTACACATGAATTATAATTTATCTGATTTTTTATATAATCTTTACAAAATTGAGTGATAGTATCTGGTAAATCTCTTAAGTACTCGTTGCCCTTTGTTGTACATCTGCCAATTTTTGATATTAAATCAACACATTCTTCATCTCTATCTAAATCATTAGAAAAAATTGGCAGATTTTCATCTGAAGCTTTTGGGCATTGTCTTGGCAGGCTTGGATAGAAAGTCCTATTTTCTTCAAAATAGCCCGTACATATGTTTAATTTGAAAGATATTCCTATAGGAGAAAAACCTTTGGTCAAAACAACCTTATCTTTATCTTCAAGTATTATGTCGCTTTCTGTTCTTGTAAAAGGAAACGGCAACAGGGAGGCTCTGCCGATAATGGCATAATATCCAGTTTTTTCGCTTTTTAGATACCAGCCAGTTATGTTTATTTTCTCATCATCTTTGGCGTAAACTCTAAGCGTTATGTATTCCTTGTTTGGATTTTTGTTGTTTAGGTTTGATATTCTAGACATTCTCACTTTGTTGTAATAGGGTGATCTACTCCTTTCTTCTACTTGTTTTTCATATTCTTTTTCTATTTTTTCTACATTCTCTCTGATTTCTTCAATTGATTTTGATATGTTTTGGTTTTCGTTTGATTTTGAAAGAGAGCTGTTGCTTTTTGTGGCACTGTTTTTTTCTACTGCTTTTTTCGCTGGATCATAAGATAGTCCAACTATAATAAATATAATAATCAGTATTAATAAAGGTTCTTTTATATCTTTCATTTTATTTATATAGTTTTTGACATTTAGGACAAAAGTGAGAACTGCGTCCATCAATTACAATTTTTTCAATTATACCACCGCATTCGCGTTTTTTGCAT
>CAZRMR010000001.1:809-10563 GCA_964601245.1 uncultured Candidatus Saccharibacteria bacterium | reverse complement strand
TTTTCCTTTGAGTCCATAAGCATTTTGCATTTCTTGATATTTACCTTTTCTTCCTTCTGCATCACGATAATCAATGTAAGAGCTTCCGCGGGCTTTTATGGCTTTTTTCAAAACCGGTTTTATTGAATCATAAATTTTTTTAACCTCATTTTCTTTAAGAGTAGAGGCAATTCTTAGTGGGTGGATATTTGCCAACCAAAGTATTTCATCAGAGTAAATGTTCCCAATGCCGGCAATAATACTCTGATCCATCAAAACAGTCTTAATTTTTCTGTTCTTGTTTTTTATTGATTCATAAAAAATTTTTAGATTAAATTTTTTATCAAAAGGATCTGGGCCCAGTTTTTCCAAGTGTTTTTCAACATCTTTTTTAGGTAAAACTAAAATTTTGGCAAATTTTCTCATATCACAAAGAGCAAGTTGGTTTTTGTTAGAAAGAAAAAATATAAGATGTATAAAACGATTTGAAGGATCATCTCTTATAGGTCCGGGCACAACACTCTCCCATTTATTTTTATTTTTTTTCCATTTGCCATACATAAGATGGCCAGTCATTTTTTGGTGAACTAAAATTATCTTGTTTCCTGTGATACTGATCAATATATTTTTCCCCCTACGCTCTACACCAATTATTTTTTCTCCAATTACATTTCTTTTTATTTTTTTAAATGCTAAAATATCTGTCCAAACATCCTCTATTTTAAGATTTGGAATAAATTTTTTTAAATCAGTGACTATTGTATGTACTTCAGGAAGTTCTGGCATATTATAAATTTTTATTCTTACTTTTAAAATTGTAATTTTTTAAGCTCTTCTTTGACTACTTCTGCATCATCCCACTCTTCTTTACTTCCGTTTGGCCCCATAATATACGGATCTGTTCCTTTGCCGGTAATAAGTACAGCAACTTTTTTGTTATTTTTTTTGGTGTTCATAGCTTTTTTTAATGCAGAAGCTATGGCAGTTCGTCTGTTCATAATTATTTCTACTGATTTATTTTTTATTCCGGCTTTCATTTCTGCAACTATTTTATTCGGATCTTCGTCATAAGGATCTTCGTTTGTAAGAATTATATCATCGCAATATTCATCTGCTATTTTACCCATCTCAGGTCTTTTCCATGTGTCTCTACCACCCCCTGTGTTTCCTAATATGCAAATGAGATGATACTTGTTATTTTTTTCTTGCGACGAGGTGATTTCTCGGGAATCGGATTTGGTCAAACGAGGAGCATAAGTTTCATAGACGGCTCTTAAAGAATCAGGAGTGTGAGCATAATCAACTACCACATCAAACCCTTGTCCGCAATCAATTTTTTCCATTCTTCCCCTTATAAATTTCATATTTTCTAATCCTTTTTTTATTGTTTCGTCTGCAATTCCAAAAAACTTGGCACAGGCAATTGCTCCGAGCATGTTTGATACGTTAAAAATTCCGGGAAGTTTTGAATGAATCACTGTTTTGCCAATTTGAAATACAGAACCATTTTCGTCTGCTTTTACACCCACAGCATCCTTCAGAGAGTAGGGGATTTTGTTTTTTATATTTAGAGCCAAAAATTTTTCTCCTTCTTTGTCGTCTATGTTTGCAATGATCGCCGGGTCAGAAGAAAAAGGTTCCTTCAAAAAGTTCTCGGGTCTCCTCGCTGCGCTCGGCCAGACTTTTTTCATGAACTTTTTCTCCCGATCCTCTAGCTCTTTAGCAATAGAGAGTTTGGCTTTTAAATAATTTTCATAAGAGCCGTGTGATTCGATATGTTCTGGTGCCAAATTTGTAAAAATGAGAGCGTCAGGATAGATAAATTTGTGCCTATACTGTTTGGCTCCCTCGCTTGTCATTTCAATTATGGCGTGGGTGCATTTAGAATCTAGGGCTTCTCTTAGAAATTTTTGCATAAAAAATCTTCCAGGCATGGTCATCTTAAAAAGATTTCTTCTTTCTTTTTCTCCAATTTTAAAACGAAGAGTACTTGCAACAGCGGTTTTGTATCCAGCTTCTTCCAATATTGCGTTTATTATTTCTACGGTGGTTGTTTTGCCTTTTGTGCCAGTTATTCCAATTATGATCATTTTTTTAGAGGGAAATCTGTATTTAACTGCTCCTAAAAAGGCAAGCATAAAATGATAAAAAGGTTGAAAAAAGTTAAAAATTTTTTTTGGTATTATTTTTTTGATTATTGTCAACATTAAAATATTTTTATTTACCTAAATTTTTTAAGGCATATTTTATCTTTTCATTTGTGCCAGATATATCTTTTGGAATATTTTTTATTACATCTTGAATATCTTTTTCTCTATAGCCCAATGATTTAAGAGCTTCAAAAACATCGATATCTTCTTCGGTCTTGGTGCCAATCTTTTGAATGCTAACTATTTTTCCTTTCTGTTCGACCACTATTCTTTCTGCTGTTTTTCTTCCCACTCCTGATATTTTTGTCAAAGAAGAAATATCGCCAGTGCCCACAGCTTCTTCTATTGCTTTTACCCCCGCCACTCCTAAAATAGTCAGAGCAGATTTAGGGCCAATTCCAGAGACAGAAAGCAACATTTCAAATATACGGAGCTCCTCTTCTTTTTCAAAACCATAAAGATCAATCGAATTTTCCCTAACCGCAGTGTGAATCCAAAAACTAGCAACACTACCCACTTTTATTTTTTCGGCGTAAGACAGTGTGGTATGAACATTAAAACCAATTCCTGATATCTCCAAAAGGACCTTTGTCGGCTTCAGATCTATTATTTTTCCTGTTAAGTGGCCAAACATATATTTAGTATTAGTAGTAGTATATAGTATAAAGAGAAGATTTAAAATTTGCATATTTTTATATCTCCTGCTATATTTTTGATGTGGGTTTGATTCTATAATACTTAATACATAATACGAACCCCCTTTTTTAAAACATGCCTATAACAAAATCAGCAAAAAAAGCTCTAAGATCTTCCAAGAGGAAAAAAGTTTTCAATTTGAGACGGAAGAATGAAATGCAAAAAGTTGTAAAAGATTACAAAAAACTCATTTCTACCAAAAAAATAGAAGAGGCACAAAAGCTTTTGCCAAAACTTCAAAAAGTAATAGATAAAGCTTCAAAGAGGGGAGTAATAAAGAAAAACACAGCTTCTCGTAAAAAATCTCGTTTGATCAAAAAGCTTTCAAAATAAGATACTAAGATTTGATTAATTCTTTAAAAAGAATCCCTTTAATATACGAGGTAAAAGTGAAAATAAGCACAATTTTCTTTCCTATTCAAGGCGGCCACATCTTTCTTGCGAACAAAAAGCGGGGGTTTGGTGTCGGGTATCTAAATGGGTATGGTGGCAAGAAACAAGCAGAAGATTTAATAATAGAAGACACTGCTGTTTGTGAATTGTGAGAAGAAGCTGGCATCATTGCTCAAGAGTTGGTAAAAGTTGCGATAATAGAATTATTCGAAGAGAAAAATATGATTTTTGAGTGTCATGTATTTTTCTGTTATAGATGGGACGGTAAATTCCATGAGACAGAAGAAATGGCTATGCCTGAAGCATACAAAATGGATAATTTGCCGTTTGATCAGATGTGGCATGCAGACAGAACGTTGATACCTATAGTTTGTTCTGGTCAGAGAATTCGCGCTAAATCATACTACAACAAAGTAATGAAACAAGAAAAATTTGAGCACGAACCACTTTAAAAGAGAGAATAGAATTTGATCTCTCTTTTTTATTTTTCTATCATGTGCTCCCGGTAGGAATCGAACCTACATTACAACTTCCGCAAAGTTGCGTCCTATCCATTGAACGACGGGAGCAATCACAAAAAACATTAACAAAAAAGTAGCCTTTTAGCCACCTGTTAGTAATGCTTTAGTCTGCGAGGTGTACGGTCTTTTACCACTTTGCTATTAAACTATCAAACCATTTGTGGAAAATAGATTCTTCCAAAAATTCTTCTTCTAAAAATTCAAGCAAAACATCGCGGACATCATTTAAATCAAGCTCATCTGATATTGGCACAATAACAAGAGGCATATATTGTCTCATGGGGCGCATAAGTATTCTTGGCCCATGGATATGTTCGTCTTCAATCCAAAAAGATCTATACATTTGCCAAGGGTAAAGTTGTCGGCCAAATATTATACCCTTCATTGTTATACTGATGTTTGTAATCCCTGTTTCTTTATAAGAAAGAATGCTGATTGTAATGCATGCTATTATTACAAAAATGCCAAAAAGAAAATTTCCGAAATAAAAAGAAAGTACTGATATACCAAGACAAATTATGGCAAATATCCAATACCAATCTTTGCTTTTTTTATCAAAATTATGTTCTGGCGATCTCCATTCGATAATAGGTTCCATATTAAGTATTTTATCACACCATTAAAACCGCGTTTATTTTTGTGTGAAAATCTATCTTGTTATTTTACAGTGCTTCCTGGTGGCACATTTCCATCTAATCTCAAAAGTGAAAAGAATTTGCTATCTGTTGATTCACCAGATACGGCCATTATCATAGCTTCACTTTCAAGCCCCATTATTTTTCTTGGTTCAAGATTTGTGACAAAAGCGCAAATGGTGCCGACCAAATCTTCTGGTTTTATATGTTTTGCAATACCTGAAATTACTTGCTTTGTCCCACCGTATCCCTCGGCAGAAGCGGGCCCAAAATCAACAGAAAGTTTAAGAAGTTTTTCTGATCCTTCAACTGGTTCTGCTCGTAAGACTCTTCCAGCTTTTATTTCTACTTTTTTAAAATCATCTATTGATATCATCAGTATTAAGTATAATTTTTTTTAATTTTGTTGTCCATTATTTATTTATGTTGTAAGATCATATTTTACGGAGGAGTGCCTGAGTGGTTTAAAGGAACAGTCTTGAAAACTGTCGTATCCGAAAGGGTACCGTGAGTTCGAATCTCACCTCCTCCGCACGACGAGATTTTGTTCGCACAAATTCTCAAATTGTCTTTGTTTTTCAAAGGAATTGAGAGGTTCTAACCGTTTCTTTATTGCACTCAATGGTTTTGAGACTTTTTTCAGTGGGAATAGCGATTTCTCTATGGAAAGACTGAGTATTTTGTCTTTTAGCACGAGGTCTGAACCGAGGGTAGAAAGTATGGAGCGTTTTACCTCTGGCTTGCCATTTTCAAACTTGTATTTGGCATTTTCAATAAAATCAAACATTCTATCGCCAGTCTCAATCCATTTATCTACTCGCTTATCTGCACCCTCAATAATTTTTACCAGTCGCTTCTTTTCCTCTAAAAGTTTGGCTCGTTTCTCTACAAATTCCTCTGGTGATATTTCGCCTCCCGCTCTCATATCAGTTAAGCCGTCTATTTTCGCCAGAACGGCCTTGTAGCCCCTCTGTTGGCTGTTTACAATAGAGTTTCTGCTTGCCACTTCCTTCTCCAATGGTGAGTAGTGACGAGACTGAAAGTCTAGGGGTCATAATATCTAATAATCTCATCCGTGAGTTTGTAGATAAATTAGATGCTCTAAGTAGGTTGATAGAGTAGTCCTTGCAAGTTGACTTTTAGCGTGTTCTATGCTAGGATAAACAGCAGAGAAGGAGGTTCTCTTGAAAGAATACATCGGGCTTCTAGGTGGAGTCGTGGCGGTTTCCGTCCTTCTTCATTACGCATACAATGTCATCCGAGGCAGAGCCGCAGCGGCAAGTGTCGCCTCCTGGCTTATGTGGACAATACTGGACATGATTCTGCTCGTCACAACTTGGCAGGCAGGCAAACCAGTGTGGCTCCCGCTCGGATGGACAGTCGGTGCCAGTCTCATTACTATTTCGCTCTTGAAGCGAGGTCAGTGGGTTTGGCAGAAGACTGAAACCTTGTCGGCACTCTGTGCCTTAACCGCCACTATCATTTGGCTAACCCAAGGGGCAGTAGTTGGTATCGTTGCAGGGACGCTCGCAATGAGTCTGGCAGGGATTCCATTGCTCGTAGATATGGTGAAAAGACCAATCAGAGCAACTTTCCATGTTTGGTTCGTAACTTGTATAGCTTGCGTGCTGACTCTCATCGCTTCCGACGGCTCGTTCGCAGGGACTTTCTTGCCCTGGATGAGCCTCGGCTACAACGGACTGCTCTCTGTTCTTGTTTTGAGACAGAAGGACTCCGTCTTAGTGGGAACAGTCTAACCTACTCGTCAGTAATTTCAAACCCACCATCGTTGCAACGGAGAAATTCGTTCGCTTCGGTGGATGGGTTTTTCTGTTTACCAAGTTTCCACAATCCTGAATTTAGTGTAAGATGAAAGCATTAACGAGGTTCTAACTTCGTCTAATACCCTCCGCCAATAATTGATTGTTTATTTAATTATTTTACCGAGAGTTTAATCTATTAATTTATATAGATTCTTCTTTTGATTCAACTTTGTATTTTCTTGCTACGAATAAAATATATATTAAATCGAGAATACCAAGTGTGCTTGAGATCAAGAGAATTATAAACCACCACTTTTGAGATAATCTGGCTGAATACCAAAGGGCGAAACCTTTTATAGGTGTAGTAAGAATAACCAAAAGAATTAGCCAAGTGTTTTCTAATAGCAAATTTTCCATTTCTTTAATTAGCTTTTAACAAGAAAAATTTTAACAAATTTTATATAATAAATCTATGAAATATTTAGGAATCGATTTTGGCTCTAAAAAAATTGGTTTGTCTACTTCTGATGAAGAGGGAAGGATGGCTTTTCCTTATTCCGTCATCTTAAACAGTAATTCTTTGTTGCAGGAAATAAAAGAGGTTATAAAGAAAGAAAAAATCTCAAAAATTGTTATAGGTGAATCAAAAAATTTTAAAGGAGAACCAAATGAAATAATGGACAAAATAGAAAATTTTAAAAAAAATTTGTATTTAGAATGCGGATTGGAGATATTTATGGAGCCAGAGTTTTTAACCTCGGTTCAGGCAAGGAGATTGCAGGGAAAAAGTGTCTTAGAAGACGCTTCAGCGGCCAGCATAATACTCCAATCATTTTTAGACAGACGAAACAACAAATAGTTTTTTCTCTGTGATATAATTTATTTGAATGAAAATAAATTTATTAAAATACTTTCCAGTACCTGAATATATTAGACCAGAAAAAATGGGAATATCTTTTTCTGATTCAAACATAAAAGGAGTATTTTTTGATCAAATTTCTAAAAAACCTACACCTAAAAATCTCATTGTTTCTTTGCCAAAAGGTGCAATAGTAGATGGAAAAATCGAAAAAAAAGAAAATGTTGTAGAGGCTCTGACTGTTTTAAAAGAGGAGTTCAAAATGAATTTTGTCTTTTTTACAATACCAGATGAGCTTGCTTATATTTTTTCAACCAAAGTTTCAGTACCAGAAAAAGGGGGCGCAAATGATAATGTCGCTTTTACTTTAGAAGAAAATGTTCCACTTTCTTTGGCTGATTCTATTTTTGATTTTGTTCCAACAAAAAGTTTTAAAGAGAAGGACGGTAAAAATTTATCGGCTTCTGTAGTTGTCGTAGCAAGCGACAAGAAAGAAATATCAAAATATGTAGAGGCTATAGAAAGGGCTCAGATGGTACCGCTTGGTTGTATAAATGAATCTCAGGCTATAGCCAATTCTGTTCTACCCAAAAAAACAAAAGGAGTTTTTTGTATAGTTCACGCGAGAGAAAACAGAATAGGTATATATTTGGTCAAAGATAGGGTTGTCGTTTTTTCTTCGATTAGCTCGGTAGTTATAGGAGAAAAAAGTTATGGGAATAAATTTTTGGAAGAATACGAAAAATTTTTGGAATATTCTATTAAATATGCTGTGGGCAAAGAAGATCCCATAATTTCAATATTGGTTTGTGGAGAATTTGAAAGTTCTAAAAAAGTCGTTGAATCTGTAATGTCTTCAAATTTGGATAATAAAAATATAAAACTTTCAAATGTTTGGTCAAATGTTTTGAAGATAGAAGAAAATTTACCAGAAATATCTTACGAAGATTCTTTGAATATAGCTGGTCCAATCGGGGCAGTTTTATCTGAAATAATTTAATTAATTTTTAAAAGTATGAATTTATTACCAGAAGAACAAAAAAATTTTTTAAGAAGATTTTTCAAAGCTCGTTATGTTTTTCTTACCCTAAATACTTTGTCAGTCTGTTTTATATTTGGAATATTAACTCTCTTGCCTCCATATTTTTTAACGAAAAGTTATTTTGATTCTGCCAAAATTGAGGCGGAGTATAAAAACTTCGAAAATACAGATGTGGCAAAAGAAATAATAAATTTACCAAACGAAATAAATTTGAAAATGCAGGCTTTTCAAACACATATCTCAAAACAAAGCATGGTAGATATTTTGAGCGAAATCCTTTCAAACACCTCAGATAGTATAAAAATAAATTCTTTTTCTTTTATTAGAGAAGGTTTGTATAAAGAAAAAAAGGGTATACTTTTGACGATAGCTGGGTTTGCTAATGATAGAATGTCTCTAACTTCTTTCATTTCTTCGATAAAAGAAAAAAATCCAAAATATGAAGCTGATTTGCCAGTATCAAGTTTTACTAAAGATAAAAATATACCTTTTTCTTTGACTGTTTTTATTGAAAATTAAAATGGAAAATTTTGTACCAAAAAACAAAAAAATATTTATATCAGCAATCTTTCTTTTCGTTTGTTTTTCTTTGTATCTGTTTGGTTTTTTGTCTGTTAAAAAAGATATAGTAAAAATAGAAGAAGAATACAAAAATACAGAGTCTGTTTTTTTCAAGGATGAAAAAATACAAAATTTAAAAAGAATAGCTGAATCAAATAAAGAAAAAATAGAAATTTTAAGAAATTTCTTTATAAAAAAAGGAGACGAAGTTAAGTTTATTGAAGAAATAGAGGCGATAGGCAGAAAATATTTATCTAAATTTGAAATAAATTCAATTGATGTAAAACAAAACGAAAAAGATTCTCTGAAAGAAGATATTGTTTTAAAAATGGAAGTATCGAGCTCTTGGATTGAAATAATAAAATTCATTGATGCTCTAGAGAAATCAAATCTAGGTATTTTGGTTAAAAGTGCAAATATAAATAATATGACTGGAAATTGGTCGGGAATATTAGAATTTGTTGTTTATAGAGAAAAATGAATATTTTAAAATTTATTTACAAAAAAGGTGACATTTTGGATCTTAAGAAAATAAGAAAACCTTTGTTTGATATCAATTTTTATTGGGGCATATCTTTGTTTTTTGTGGCTCTCATTATTTTGATAACTGGTGCCATCGGCTTGAATCTGTTCTTTTATGTCTACAAAGAAGAATACAAAACTTTAAATACGTCACCTAATTTTTCTGAACTTATAAATACCAAAAGGCTCGAGAGTTTAATAGAAAAAAGAAATTCTTTTATAAATAGAGAGACAAATATACCAAGCGATCCTTCTCTTTAATTTTGGATTTATTTCGGGCGCCTTCGCTAGGAATCGAACCTAGATTAAGAGATTAGAAGTCTCTCGTTCTATCCATTGAACTACGAAGGCAACTTCTCGGCTTACTCTAAGCGAGCAAATCGGGTCGAGGTGTCTCTACTATACCAAGCTCGCACCTATTTTCAAAATCGCTGATGTATCGCACGCCCCACGCGCCTCGTAATTCGTAATCGCCAACTACGCTCGGATAACGCCCCGCCACCGCCTCGCTTCACTCGGCAACCCCGAAAGAAAAAACACCCTTTCCATTTTCAAAAGAAATCACCCTCGCCAAAACAGAAAAGCAAGGAGTGTTTTTTCTTTCGGGGTTCTGCCCTCCAAGTATTCGGGCAG
>CAZRMR010000001.1:0-648 GCA_964601245.1 uncultured Candidatus Saccharibacteria bacterium | reverse complement strand
CTAAAAAATATCTGAAAGTAATTATTGAATTTTGAATCTATTTATTCAAAATCCAGTTATATATAATATCTGCAATCTCTGAACTATTTTTTTCTAACATATACATATGTCCATTGCCAATAATATTTTTATCTTCTAAATATATAAAATCGGCACTTATGCCATTGTCTCTTAGAAAAGTGACAATCTGCTCATCTAATTCCTTTGGGTGATCAAGATCAGCTGTTCCAGTGATGACAACAAAATTTATTTTTCTGAGTTTTGATACATCGTCAATTTTTAATTGTGACCCTTTTGTATTAAATCTCTCATAAAGTAAAAGTGGGGCAATGGTTTGTATCGAGGAAAAATAATTTTTAAAATATTCTCTTGGAAAAAATTTGCTATTTTCACCAATCATTTTTCTATTTACAAAATCTTCACTACAAACAAACGGCGATACTAAACTTAAATTAAACTCTCTGCCCAAAAAACTTATTGTCAATTCTTGTGGTGTTTCTTTAACAACTTCTGAGATTTTTTGAATATTGCCCATAGGTCCAGGAGCTACACCAATTACTTTTACCACATTTTTATTACAAATTTCTGCGAGTTTCCAGCCATACGAGCCGGACATAGAGTGAGTTACGATAATAATTTTACCTCCTA